>NZ_JBCJKP010000002.1 GCF_039503195.1 Streptomyces mirabilis | reverse complement strand
GGTCCGTGGGTCGGTTCTTTGCCGGGACTTCCTTGCGGTTCGGCCGTTCGGTGATCCTGCGGGCCTTGTGCTGGTGGTACTTTGCTCCGGCCTTCTTGCGGACCAGGCCCCGGTGGTGCTTGGCGGTCCGTTCGGCCCGGTGTTGCGGCAGCGTGCCGTGCGGCTGTTCGACCTGCCGCCGGACGAATTCCACCACCTGCTCCGGAACCTTCTCCAGTGCCGGGAAGCAGTCCATGCGCTGGTACGGGTGCTTCCTCATAGGCCACTGCGACGGCGTGGCCCTGGGCTGCGGCGGAATCCGTCTCCTCGGCTGGAACACTGCGGAGATCGAACGGATGTACGTGGCGGAGACCGCGCGTGGCCAGTGCCGGTGCCGGCACATCCTCAGACGCCGGGAGACCGCGCCGCCACCTGCGGAGTCACCCGGATCCGGCTGGAAACCGGCGCCGGCAACCACAACGTCCTGAAGCTCTGACGGCACAGTGGATACAAAAATCCGGCCCGGGTCGTGCGGGGGTGGGGTGGTGTTGGTGGGGGGTTGAATCGGGTCGTCCGGTTGGGTGGGGGTGTTCGGGGTGGTGGGGGTGGGTGGGTGGTGGGGGTGGGTTTTGGTCGTTGGGTGGGGGGTTGGGGGGTCGGGTCTTGTGAATATACGGACTAGCTGGTTTTGTTTGGGTTGGTTGCAGGGAACATGTTGTGGTGGGTTGTGGGTTGGTCTTTGGAGGTTTTGTGGTGCGGCAGGAGCGTGCGGTGCGCACGCGGCGGTTGATTTTGGATGCGGCGGCGTCGGTTTTTGATGAGCGTGGGTATGAGGCGGCGACGATCGGTGAGGTGTTGGCGCGGGCGGGGGTGACGAAGGGGGCTTTGTATTTTCATTTTCCGTCGAAGCGGGCGTTGGCGGAGGGGGTGTTGGGGGAGCAGTTTGCGGGGTTTGTGCTGGCGCCGCGGGTGAGTAAGTTGCAGGAGCTGGTGGATATGGGGTTGGCGTTGGCGTATCGGATGCGGCGTCGTCCGGTGGTGTCGGCGTCGGCGCGGTTGTCGTTGGGTCAGGAGATGGGGGCGGTTTTCGGGACGTGGACGATCCGGACGTGGCTGGATGCGACGGAGAGGGTGTTGCGGGAGGCGCAGGAGCAGGGGGAGTTGTTGCCGCAGGTGGATGTGGCGGAGAGTGCGTGGGTGTTCTCGGCGGCGTGGACGGGGGTGCAGGTGTATTCGCACACGCTGTCGGGGCGGGAGGATCTGGAGGAGCGGGTGTGTGCGCTGTTTGAGCATCTGCTGCCGAGTGTGGCGGTGCCGGCGGTGCTGGGCAGGCTGGTGATTGATCCGGCGCGGGCTGCGGAGGTGGCTGCGGAGGGTGAGCGGCTGGCTGCGGAGGCGGGGGAGCCGGCTGGTCTGGACGGGGTCGGTGCCCCGGCCTGATCCCGGCCCGTTTTCCCTGGCCCGTCCGGCCTGTTTTCCCCGGTCCTGCATGCCGCCTGGCCCGCCTGGTCTGCCCGTCCGGTCCGCCTGGCCTGCCTGGTCTTGCCGTCCGGCCTGCCTGTCCGGTCTGCCTGTCGGGGCTGCCTGGTCCGTCTGGCCTCTGGCCCGTCCGGTCTGCCTGGCCCGTCTGCCTGGCCTGTCCGGTCCGTCCGGTCTGTCTGGTCTGCCTGTCGGGCCTGCCTGGTTCTGTCCTGGTCTGCGTGTGCCGTGCTTGTGTGTCTGTCCCTGGCTTTGGTCTTTCCGGTCCCGGTCCCGGTCCCGGTCCCGGTCCCGGTCCCGGTCCCGGTCCCGGTCCCGGTCCCGGTCCTGGTTCTGGTTCTGGTTCTGGGCTGGGCTGGGTGGGGTGGGGGCTCCGGTCGGGTGCGAGCGGGTGTTGAGTGTGGCCGCTGAGGGTGGGGCGGGTCTGTGGTGGTGTTTCCTGGGGTGGTGGCGCGGGTCTTTCGCTGTTGTGTCTGGTCTGGTGGAGTGCGGACCGGGAAACATACCGCGCGTGCGGTTTGGTAGGGTGGGGTGGTGGGCCCGGTGTGTCCGGGGGTGGCGGTGGGTTGGGGAGGAGGGTGGGGTGGTCAGGCAGGTGCGGGCGGTGCGGACGCGTCGGGCTCTGGTGTGTGCGGCGGCCGAGGTGTTCGCGGAGGACGGGTATGCCCTTGCGTCGCTGCCGGTGATCAGCAGGCGGGCGGGTGTGAGTACCGGGGCGCTGCATTTTCATTTCCCGAGCAAGGATCTTCTGGCGCGTGAGGTGGAGGCGGCGGCGACGGTGTCGGTGCAGCGGCTGGTGGTGCGGGAGGGTGCGGGGGGCGGGGGGCTGCAGTTGCTGGTGGATGTCAGCCGTGATCTGGTGGCGGCTCTGGCGGTGGATCCGGTGCTGCGGGCGGGGTTCGAGCTGGGTGGTGATCCTTCGCGCAAGAGTGCGGAGGGGCCGGGGCAGTGGTGGTGTGAGTGGGTGCATGCGCTGCTGCGTGAGGCGCAGGGTGCGGGGGAGCTGGCGCGGGGGGTGTCCCCGGAGGCGGCGGCGGTGGCTGTGGTGGCTTCTGTCGCCGGGTTCGGGCGGTTTGCCTCCCGTCACCGTGTGCGTTCCTCGTCTCATCTGGTGGAGCAGTTCTGGGTGCTGCTGCTGCCCGGTCTCGCGGCGCCCTCGCGCCGGCGGCCGGTCCTGCCCGGTCCGCGGGCCGCCGGGACCGACCGCACCCCCAGGTAAACAGACCGCATGGTCCGGCAATAGGGAAGTCAAACCGCTGGCGGGGCCGCCGCGGCAGCCCGAACCCCGCCCGGTTGGTCGGCGTATGTGCTGGAAGCCGGATTCTCTCGAGGGGGTCTCGAGTACCGGCGGAGAGAAAACAAGACGCCCGGTTTGAGATTGACATACCGTCCATGCTGTTTTTTACTCGGTGTGTCGGGTGGATCCCGGACGGCGGGCGCGGTTCACCGCCGCCGGCCCTCCGGCGGACCAGGACCCGGCAGTCTCATCGGAGCCCTGCAGCATCGGGCCCGGCGGCATCGGGGCCCTACGGCGTCGGGGTCTGGAGGCGTCGGGGTCCGGCGGTGTCGGGGTCTGGAGGCGTCGGGGTCCGGCGGTATCGGGGTCTGGCGGGCCGGGTCTGGTGGCGTCGGGGTCTGGTGGTGCTGGTGGTCCGGGAGTTCGGGGCCGGGGCCGGTGGCGTGTGGGCCGGGCGGGTTCCGGGTTCCGGGTGTGGGGTTGGGTCGGGGGTTTTGGGGGCCTGGGTGGTGATGGGGTCCGAGGGGTTCGGCAGACCGCAGTGGACGGACAGGGGAGACGGCGTGGACACCGACATACTCGGCACTCTTGCGGTGCGGGAGAAGGGCATTTCGATTGCTCCGACCGCTCCCAAGCCGCGGCAGGTGCTGGCCCTGCTGGTGGTGCAGGCCGACCAGATGGTGCCGGTGGGCATGCTGAGTGAGGAGTTGTGGGGCAGCAGGCCGCCGCGTAGTGCGCGGCCCACGCTGCAGACGTACATTCTGCAGCTGCGGGAGCTGATCACTGCGGCGCTTGAGCCGGATGCGGCCGATGCCCGTACGGCCAAGGACGTGCTGCTGACCGTGCCGGGCGGCTATCTCCTCAAGAGCGGCGGGGGTGGCAGTGACGTGCGGGAGTTCGAGCGGCTGGCCGGGCTGGGCTACCGGGCGATGGATGCCGCCGACTTCCCGGAGGCTGCCCGGCAGCTGCGGGCCGCGCTCGCGCTGTGGTCCGGGCCGCCGCTGGCGGATGTGCACGCCGGGATGCACCTGGCGACCCAGGTCAAACGGCTGGAGGAGAGCCGGCTGTGCGCGCTGGACCAGCGCATCGAGGCCGATCTGCGGCTGGGCCGTCACCGTGAGCTGCTGGCCGAGCTGACCGTGCTGGTCAGCCGCTATCCCACCCACGAAAGCCTGTGCGGGCAGTACATGCTGGCCCTGTACCGTTCCGGGCGCCGGGGCGAGGCCCTGGACGCCTACCAGCGGCTGCGCGCCACTCTGGTGCGCAGTCTGGGCCTGGAACCGTCGGCGGCGCTGAGCAAGCTGCAGCGTTCCATTCTGATGGCCCGGCCGGACGGCTCACCCGTCACCGCCACCGGGACCGTCCCCGGGTCCGCCGGGCCGGGCTCCACGGGCAGTGGCCCCGCCGGGACCGGACGCCTCGCCCCGGTCGGCTGACCCCCTTCGCCCCGGCCGGCTGACCCTTCGCCCCGGCCGGCTGGCCTGCTCGCCCCGCTTCCGCCCAGGTCCCGGTCCCGTCCGCCGGGACCTGGCGCATGCCCCGGTCCCGGCCCCCGCAGGCCCCCGTATGCCCGGGTTTGCGGCCGCGCGGCCCGCCGTCCGGCCCCTCCCCCCGTCCCGTCCGGCCCGTGCCGCCCGTCCGGCCCCTCCCCCCGTCCCGTCCGGCCCGTGCCGCCCGTCCGGTTCTCACTCCGTCCCGTCCGGCCTGTGCCGCCCGGGCTGCTGATGCCGCCCGTCCAGCCCGCCTTGCCCGTCCAGCCCGCCTTGCCCGTCCCGCCCTTCCTGCCCGTCCAGCCCGTCTTGCCCGTCCAGCCCGTCTTGCCCGTCCAGCCCGTCTTGCCCGTCCAGCCCGTCTTGCCCGGGCTGCCCGTTCCGCCCGTGCCGTCCGTTCCGCCCGTGCCGTCCGTGCCGTCCGTGCCGTCCGGGCTGTGTGTCCCGTCCGGGCTGTGCGTGTTGTGCGGGCTGTGTGTCCCGTCCGGGCTGTGCGTGTTGTGGGGGGCTGCTGGGGGCGGTGGTGTGGGTTGTGGCGGCTGCGGTGGATGGCGTTCGGCGGGTGGGCGCTGTCGCCCGGTCGGTGCCGTGGGCGCTGTCGCCCGGTCGGTGCCGTGGGCGCTGTCGCCCGGTCGGTGCCGCGGGGGTGGCGGGCCGGGTTGCGGGGCCGTGGGTGGCGGGCGGGGTGGGGGTCTGGGCGGGCGCGAGGCGGGCTCGAGTGGTGGGGGGCAGGGTGGGGGTGCGCCTGGAGGAGGAGGGGCCGGCATGTCGTCGCGCGTGCACGCCTGTGAGCACACGGTGGGGGTGGCCGCTCCGGCCGGTGTCGTGTACGGGATGCTGGCCGATGCCGCGCGCTGGCCGGTGTTCTTGCCCTCGGTCGTGCATGTCGAGCGTCTTGACTTCGACGGGGTCCAGGAGCGGCTGCGGATGTGGGAGCTGGCCGATGAGGCCGGCGCCGGCAACCCCGGCAACCCCGGCAACCCCGGCAACCCCGGCAACCCCGGCAACCCCGGCAACCCCGGCAACCCCGGCAACCCCGGCAACCCCGGCAACTTCGGCAACTTCGGCAATGCTGCTGGCGATGCCGGTGGTGTGGGTGGTGTGCTGGGGGGCGGGTTGGTTCCTGGTATGCCCGGCGGGTGCTGCATCCCGATGTCCGGGCGGTCGTGTTCGAGCAGGAGGATGCTGTCTGGCCCGGGAGTGTGACCTCGGGTGTGTGGAGTGTGCGGCCGGCGGGTGAGACGGAGTGTGTGCTGGGCCTGCGTCAGGAGCGCGGGCTGCCGGTGGCGGCTGCGGACGGTGCCGGGGCCCGCCGGGAGGCGGAGGCGGATGTGCACCGCCGGCTTGCCCAGGTACGGCGGGCGGCCGGGCGGTGGGAGCAGTGGGACGAGCTGCTGCTGTCGTTCGAGGACCGGGTGCGGATCGAGGGCCCCGCGGAGCTGGTCTACGACTTCCTCTACCGGATCGGGGACTGGCCCGGGCGGGTCCCGCATGTGGAGCGGGCCGGTGTGCGGGAGGACGTGCCGGGGATCCAGGTGGTGTCCCTGGACACCTGTGCGGCGCCGGGCGGGCGGACGGTGAGCACGCGGGCCGTGCGGCTGTGTTTCCCGCACGCCGGGCGGATCGTCTACAAGGAGACGCTCACGCCCGAGCTGGTCGCCGCCCACAGCGGCGAGTGGTCGCTGCTGCCGGACGCGTCCGGGGTCACGGTCGTCGCGGCCCACCAGGTGATGCTCCGGCAGGAGGCCGTCGCCCCGGTGCTCGGTGCGGGCACCGGCCTGCTCGAGGCCCGTGACCATGTCCGTGCCTGGCTGTCGCGCGCCAGTACCGAAACGCTGGGCCTGGCCAAGTGGCATGCCGAGAGCACCGTGCGCCGTCTGCGGTGAACAGATGACCTGCGATGAATAGCCGACCAGCCGACCAGCCGACCAGTCGGCCGACACCGGATGACCAGGTGACCAGTTGACTTCTCCCCCAGCTGAAGCAGGGGAATTCTTCCCTCGCGGGTTGAGCTTTCTGCTTCTCAGACAGCAGCTGCCCCGAACTAACGGCAAGGGACGTTGGTACGCCCAGCAGTCTTACGCCGGCTCCACAGACCTGACATCCCGCCAGCCCGGCGGTAGGCCCGGCCAGTTTGGTTATCGCTGGCCGGACGGCCTACAAACTACCAGTCTCCTGCGGGTCGTTGGCGGTAGACGCCGATCCGCCCTGGCGGCGAATCGGCTTTCCCTGCCCTGCTCCGCAGGAGTCCGTTTCCTCCCCAGCCTGAAGGCTGGGGTATCCACGGAGGAATCCAGATGAACAGGAGGCCGGTCATGGCCGTCACCCAGCCCGCCGCGCCCAGCGCACCGGTTCCTGCCGTTACTGTCCCGCCGGCCCGGCCGGTCGGGGCTGCTTTCACCGTCCGGCCGCCCGCCGCGGCGTCCGGGCCGTCGGTGCCGTCGGTGCCGTCGGCGGGGGAGGAGGCGGGGGGCGGGTGTGCTGTCCGTGTGGCCGGGCCGGTCCCGGGAGCGCTGGCGCACCGGTATGCCGCGCTGCCGCCGCCGCTGCGGGTGGCGCTCGCCGCGCTGCGGCTGGAGGTGCTGCTGGGCGATCCCCGCGACGCGGCCAACCCCTACAGCCTGCCCGCCCTCGCCGCCCCCGCCGGGTCGGCCGCCTCCGCCGGGTCCGCTGCCTGTGCCGGGGCTGCCGGGGCTGCCGGGGCGGGGGAGGGGGCGGGCTGGTCCGGGCGGGCGGGCGCGCTTCTTGCGGCGGCCGGTCTGGGACAGGTACGCGCCGCCGACCAGCGGGTACGTGCTCTGCGCCCGCTCCTGCGCCGGGATTTGGCCCTGGGACATGCCGCGGTCGCGTGGGGCGGGCCGGGTATGCCGCCCGCCGGACGTGCCCGGGGCAGGCCGGGGAGTCCTCCCCGGTGTCCTCTCCGGTGCCCGCCGCGCTGCTCGGCCCGGCGGCCCTGGTGGCTGCCGCCGGCGGTGTGCTGCGCCAGGCCGCGCTCGCGGTGGCCGGCCGCGGCAGTGGTGAGCCGGCCCTGCGGCAGTGGCAGCCCGTGCTCGCCGCCGCCTTCGCCGACCTGCTGGCCTGCGAGAGCCTGACCTGTGTGGCGCTGCGCCGCCGCCCCGCCCCCGCCCCCGGGGTGGGGGCGGGGCTGCTGGGTGCGGTGGCCGGCTACGTGGTGCCGACCGTGCTGGCCGACGTACTGGCGCAGCTGGGCCTGGTCCTTGCCGAATGCGGCCACGGGCCTGCCGGTACCGGGGGCGCGATGCTCGCGAAACTGACCCGTGACCTTCCCCTGGCCGGGGTGGACGCGGCGGGCGCCGCGTACTGGCAGGCCCGCCTGGCCGGGGCCCTGCCGGCCCTGGCGGCCGAAGAGCCCCGTACCGCGCACCGCGGCCCGGTCCCCGCCCCCTTCCGGCTCGCCGACCCGCCCGCCCCCGCCCCCGGCGTCGCCGCTGCCGGGGAGCAGGGGGACGGGCACACCCCCGACGGGCACGAGACGGACGGGCATGAGACGGGCGGGGACGGCGTGGGCGGGGACGACAGGGTGGTGCTGTCCGGTCTGCTGCGTGCCGGTGCCGCCCGTGCGGACGGCGCGGACGGCGGGGACGGCGGGGACACGGGCGGTGCCGCGCTGGGGGCGCTGGCCCGGCGGCTGCTGACCGAGCAGCGTGCGCTGCGCCGGCCGTGCCGCACGGCCGGCGCGGACCCCGGCGCTGTGGCGGCGCGGGCGCTGGCGGACCGGCAGGCCCTGCTGTGGCTGGCCGCCGCCGTGCTCGGTGTCAGGGAGGCCGCCGACGACGGCCGCGGCCTGTTTCTGGGCGGTACGCACTGGGCGCTGCTCGCGCTGACCGGCATCGCGGGACGGCTGGGCGTGCCGCTGCCCGGACCGGCCCCCGACCCGCGCGCACCCGTCTGGGCGGAACTGGCCGGCCGCGTCCGCCGCGGCGTGGACTGCGACGTGTACGCCACCCGGCTGCTGTGGTGAGCGGGCACAGCCCGGCCGGCAGTCCGGCCGGCAGTCCGGGCAACACCACATCCCCCGGGACCACACCCCCCGGGACTGTGTCTCCGGGGGCCGTGCCCTCTGGCGCCGTTCCTGCCGGGGCCGTGTCCGCCGGGGCGGGTTGCGGGGACCGGGTTTTTGGCGGGCCGGGGCGGGACGGGACGGGGGAGGGCGGGGGAGAGCGGGTGCCCGGCCCGCTGCTGCCCGCGCTGCCGCCCGGCCTGCCGCCGGGGACCTCGCCTGTTCCGCTGCCCGGCCTGCCGCCGGGGACCTCGCCTGTTCCGCTGCCCGGCCTGCCGCCGGGGACCTCGCCTGTTCCGCTGCCCGGTCCGCCGGCCGGTCCGCTGCCCGGTGCGTCGTCCGGTGCGCCGCCGGGTCTGCCGGCCGGTCTGTCGTCCGGGTGGCGGGCCGGGGGGTTGTCCGGGCTGTCGCCGGGGCCGTTGTTGCATGTGGCGGGGCCGGACGGGCCGTGGGAGCAGGTGCACGACCAGCTTGCCGGGCAGGGCCATGCCCTGGTGCACACCACCTGGGGGCAGTGGCTGGCGGCGGCGCTGCTGGATCCCGGGCTGCGGTCTGTGCTCGGCCGTGACTGGCCGCGTTACCGGCAGACGGCCGCCCCGGCGGGCCGGCTGCGGTTCGCCGTCTCCCGGATGGTCCTCAAGCACACCGCGGCCGCCGCGCTCCAGGTTCCCGCGGACGCCCTGGACCTCGCCTACCGGCCGGGCGGCCGCCCGCATCTGCGCGGCCTGGCCGAGGCCGAGGTGAGCCTGGCCCACACCGACGAGCTGATCGTGGTCGGCATCAGCCGCAGCGGGCCGATCGGGGTGGACGCCGAGCCCGTCACCCGCCGGCCCTCTTTCGAGCTGCTGCACCCCTACGTGTGCACCCCGGACGAGGCCGCGGAGCTCGCCGCGCTGGGCGAGGACGAGCGGGCGCTGCGGCTGCTGCACCTGTGGACCCTCAAGGAGGCCTACACCAAGGCGCTCGGGCACGGCATGCGGCGCCGTTTCTCGGCGGTCGGGTTCCGCCGCGACGAGCAGGGCCGTACGGTCCTGGCGGGCGAGCCGGACGGCGCGGCGCGGTGGATTCTGGCCACCCATCTCGTCCACGGCCGGTATCTGGTCAGCAGCGCCCGCCGTCCGCCGCGGGAAATCGAGACCGCTTCGCGGCCCGCTCCATACCCGCTCGAGGAAACAGGCCTCCCACCTGCGGCGACGTTAGGCTGGCAGCTGCCGGGCAGCTCCGGCGCACAGCCGACATGACGAGAGGCGGGCGTCGTGAACCACCGTGCAGCCATCCCACCGCACCCGGCCCGGCCCGCCCCCGTCCGGCCCGCCCCCGTGCGGCCCGTCCCCGTGCGGTCTGTCCCCGTGCGGTCTGTCCCTGCCCGGCCTGCCCCTGTGCGGCCTGTCTTCGCGCGGGACGCCGCCGCGGGACGTCCCGGCGGCAGCTTTCGCCGCCGCCCGGCCCGTCGCGGGCCGGGCGCCGCGGCCCGCGCCCACCGCCCGGCCGGCCCGTCCGCCGTCACCCCGCCCGATGCCGTCCCGCCCGCACCCGCACCCGCGGCTGCCGCACCCGCACCCGCAGTGGCCGTGCCCGCCGTGCCTGCCGTGCCTGTCCTCCCCGCACTCCCGCCGCCCCTGCCGGTTTTGCCGGCCGGGCTGGTCCTGCTGGTCGGGTAAGGGGTGCGGAGGGCCGGTCCGCCGTGCCGCGGGGGCGGGTCCTGGGGCCTGGGAGGGCGGATGAGCAGCCAGGGTGTGCCGCGGGGCGCTGTTCTTGCCGTGGTCCATGAGCCGGTGGCGCTGTCGCCGGGCGGTCCGCTGGTCCTGGAACTGCGCGGCCCGCTGGGCCCGGCGGACGCCGAGACGGTCGCCGCCCGGCTCGCGCAGCGCCACCGTGCCTTCGGTGTCGCGCTGGACAGTCACCGGCCCGGTCACCACACGCTGCGCCTGACCCCGCCCGACGCGGGCGGGCTTGCCGCGCTGCCCGCGGACCTGCTGGCCGACCTGCTGGCGCCGCCCCCGCCGGGCGGGGAGATCCTCCCGGTCACCGGACACCAGCAGACCCTGCTGCGCGCCGCCCTCACCCCCGCCGCCGCCAGCACCGCCACCAGCACCGGCGGCAACGGCGGCAGCAGTGACGGCAGTGACGGCAGTGACGGCAGTGACGGTGGCGGGGTCGAGCAGTTGTACTGGGACTGGTCCGGGCCTTTCGACGTGGCGCGGTTCGCCGCGGCGTGGCAGTCCGTCGTCGACCGGGAGTGTGTGCTGCGGGCCTGTTTCGACTGGGTCGCCGCGCCGCGTCTGGTGCTGCACGCCCGGGCCGAGGCGGACATCGCGGTGTGTTCCCCGGCCGCCGTCACCTGGCCCCAGCTGCTGCGGCGGGACCGGGCGCGGGGGTTCGCGCTGCACCGGCCGGGGCTGCTGCGCCTGACCCTGCTGGCGGCGGAGCCCGGCGGGGGTGCGGGCGCGGCGCCGCCGCGGGTGCTGCTGACCTATCACCCGGCCCTCCTCGACGAGCGGGGTGTGCACCTGCTGCTGCGGGAGTTCTACCGCGCCTACGCCGCCGGCGGCGTCCTGCCGGGCGGGGAACGCCGTCCCGATCTGCGCGACCATGCCCGCTGGCTGGCCGGCCAGGACACCACGGCCGCGCGGCAGTTCTGGGCCCGCGCGGTGCCGCCGCCGCGGGCCGCCACCCGCCCGGGGCGGCCGGGCGGCGCCACCGGGCAGAGCGGGCCCGGTCTGCTGGACACCCGGCTGCGGGCGCCGGAGACCTTGCGGCTGCGTTCCTGGGCCGCGCTGCGCGGTGCCGCCGAGTCCAGCGCGCTGCACCTGGTGTGGGCGCTGCTGCTGTACCGGGCGGCGGGCGTTTCGGGGCCGCTGCCGGTGAGTTTCGGGGTGCAGCTGTCGGGACGGGACATCGCCCTGCCGGGTGCCGCGGGCATTCCCGGCCTGCTGGACAGCCCGCTGCCGATGACCGTGACCGTCGATCCGGCCGCCCCGCTGGCGGGCCTGCTGCACCAGGTCCGCGACATGCTGCTGGACCTGGCCGCCTACCCGTGGGCCAGCACCGAGACGATCCGTGCGTGGGCCCCCCGCCCGCCCGCCGCCCCCGCCGCCGGTCCCGCCGCCGGTCCCGCCGCCGGTCCCGCCGCCGGTCTTGGCCCCGGTCCCGCTGCCGGCCTTGACCGTGTCGCGGGTCCTGCCGCGGGTGTTGGTCCGCTCTGCGGTGCCGGCAGCACTCTGGTGCGTTTCGACGGCCCGCTCGTGCTGCCGAAGGTCCTGCGCAGCGAACTCGCCGCCCAGGGCGTCCACGCGGACACCCCCCGCAGCGCGGCCGGCGCCGCCGGCGGGCCCCTGACCCTCGCCGCCCGGCACGACACCGCCGGCGGCCTGGTCCTGGGCCTGTTCTACGACCGGGCGCAGCTCGCGGACGAGGACGCCGCCGCCCTGCACTCCCAGTGCGTACGCCTGCTGCGCGCGCTGCCCGAGTTCCGGCAGGCGCAGGCCAGTGCCGGACAGCTGCTGGACCTGCTGGCCCGGGCCGCGGTACCGCGCATGGCCGGGCCCGTGCCGCCCGCGCCGCACCCCGCCCTGACCGTGCTGCGGCCCGGGCATCCGCACGCGGACGTGATCTGCCTGGTCACCGCCCCGGGTGTGCCGGCGGGCAGCTACGACCTGTTCGTCCGCGGCCACCGCGGCCCGGAGAAAATCGTGGCCGTGCACGGTGACGGCGCACCGGGCGCGCTGCCGGCCGCGCTGCACCAGGCATCCGGGCCGGGCCGGCGCCTGGTGCTGTGCGGGTGCGGGCCCGGGGGAGGGCGGCCTACGAACTCGCCCAGCGCACGCCGCATGCTCCCGGCATGGTTTCGGCCGTGGTCATGACCGGCATCGGCGACGCCGCCGCCAGCGCGTCCGCCCTCGCCCGCGGGGTGCGCTCCGTCCTCACCCCGCCCCCCTGAACCCGCCCCCCCCGTGCCGGAAACTGGTCCCCCCCCGCAGGGCGTACGTCGTGCGTCCGCTCGCCGTGTCACCGGTGGCCGCACCCGTTCCCGGACCAGCTCCGACCACCAAGATCAGGGATCTGGGCCGGAGCACCGACTCTGGAGTTGAATCGGCTGATGGACATGTCCTCCCGAGAGATCCGCATGCCCCTCAGCGAGGTCGTCTCAGTACTGCAGGACCTGAACGAGTTCGTCGTTTCCCTCGACCGACTTGGATCCCGCCAGGCATCCGGAACCGCCGACGAGTACACCGTCGGCAAATTCATCGCCGACTGGGATGTCGCTCGGCGATTGGCCCGCGCCCGACGCGTCATCAGCGTTGAGCTGGATGCACAACTGAGCGAGGAAGACAACGCCGAGATCGACGCCCTGTGCGACCAGGGCCGCTTCTACGGCACGGACAACGCCATCGGCCCCTCCACTGACCGATCCAGCTGAGACGGCAAGCGCATCGGACCGGACCAATCGAGGCGGGGATCGGGTTCGGTACGGGACCAGGCACCCGACCAACAAGATCACGATCTACAACTGGAGTACCAGCCTGCGTCGGGTGATGACAGCTGATGACGTGTTGTTCGTCCTGGCCCTGTTGCAGCGGGCGGAGGCCGGCCTCTGGGTCGGTGGCGGATGGGGGATCGACGCTCTGATCGGCGAGCAGACCCGAGACCATCGCGACCTGGACCTGATGCACCGGCAAGATCAGGAAGCCGCCGTGCTGGCGGCCCTCTCCGCGGAAGGCTTCGTGGAGAGCCTGAACTGGAGACCCATCCGATTCGTCGTGAAGGCTCCGGACGGCCGGGAGATCGACCTTCATCCGCTGGTCTTCAGTGATGACGGCTCAGCAGTGCAGGCGTCACCCGAACCGCAACGTCCCTTCGTCTATCCCTCCTCCTGCTTCGTGACGGGCACCATCCAGGGGACGCCCATCCCGTGCTTGTCCGCCGAGCAGCAGGTCTACTTCCTCAGGGATACGAACCAACGGAACGTGACCGGCACGACATGGCAGAACTTCGCCGCGTCTTCGGGACCGCCACGCACTTTTGACCCGCGTCGAAGCGGTGTCAAAACTCACCGACATGCTCGCGCTCACGGAGCATGAACCGATGTCAGAACTCATCGGCATGCGCTGCTACTTGTCATCGGCATAGCCACTTCTGGTCGTTCGGGGCGTGCTGACGACGTTTCGAGAGGGCCGCCTGGCGGCCGGCTGCCACCGCGCTGGCAGCCCCGCGGCCGGGCGCCATCGCCGCTGAGGCGGACCGGGACCGGTCCGGCCCGCAGCCACAGCGGCGGACGGGCCGCCGGGCCGCCGCCGTCCGCCGCCGGCCCGCAGCATCCCTCCCGCCGCTGCCCGTTGCCCGCCGCTGCCCGCCCCCGCCGCGACTCGCGGCGGGGGCGGGTCTGTCAGGCGGTGAACAGGTCGTAGGTGGAGCTGTGGCGCGGGCCTGCGAGGACGTCCAGCTGGGGGTCGACGGTCAGGACGGCCTGGTGGAGGCGTTGCAGCTGGGGGAGGGTTCCACGCCCAGGTCCTCGATCAGCCGTACCCGCAGCCGGCGGTAGACCTCCAGCGCGGAGGCCTGCCGGCCGGAGCGGTAGAGCGCCACCATGGCCTGGGAGTGCAGTCCCTCGTGCTGGGGGTGACGGGCGGTCAGTTCGATGAGCTCGGCGATGAGTTCGGCGTGCCGGCCCAGCCGCAGGTCGGCGTCGATGCGCCGTTCCACGGTGACCAGCCGGCTCTCCTCCAGCCGCACCACCTCGATCTCCAGGACCGGCCCCAGCCGTACGTCGACCAGGGCGGGGCCCTGCCACAGGCCCAGGGCCGCCTTGAAACGGGCGGCGGAGACCTCGTCGTCGCCGCTCTCGAAGGCGGCCTGGCCCTCCCTCGTCAGCCGGTCGTACTGGTGCACGTCGACGCAGTCGGGCGGGATCTGCAGCAGATAGCCGCCGTGCCGGGTGGCCAGCACCTCCTTGGCGCCGCCCGGCGCACCGGGCCCCATCGCGGTGCCCAGCCGCCGGCGCAGCTGCAGGATGTAGGTCTGCAGCGTGGTCAGCGCGCTCTGCGGCGGCTGTGTCGCCCAGATCTCCTCCATGAGGGTCGGGACGGGCATCACCCGCCCGGGATACAACGCCAGCAGCGACAGGATCTGCCGCGGCTTGCCCGCGCTCGGAACGATGGATCCCCCGTTGACCTCGGCACTCAACGGACCCAGAACCTGAATCCTCACGGTCTCCTCCGTATTCCGCATTCCGTATGTCGTCGAGCTCCTTGTCCCGTTCCACTTTGTTGGCCGGAAATCCGCGCCGCCGCTCACGCTAGCCGCGGCCGTCCCCGTCCAGCGTTTTCCTGGATCCGTTCTCGAGCGGACTTCCAAGTCCGGTGCCGCGTACGGCGTTCGGCGCGCTGGAGAACGTGTGTACGGCCGCTCGAAGAGAACTCCTGATTCCGCTGTCGCCGCACTCCACACGGCTACCGTCGTCCTCCTTTCCCGCACGCCGGTACGGGGCCGCCCGGATCCGTAATCACCGCCACCGGCGCAGTCAAGACACCATGTCCCCGCCCCCGCCGCATACGCGCCGCACCGCGCGCCGCCCGCGCCGCCCCCGGCCCCCGCCGCCCCTCCGCCCGCCCGCCCGCACGGGCGGCAGCTGGCCGAACCCTTTCCCCCGCCCCCGCACACGCCCCCGCCCCGCCGTGTGCAGTGCTCTTCGAGCGCAGTGAGAGCGGTTCTTGAGCCCGGTGGCCGACGGTGTCCCCACGACCGAAGGAGGGGGTATGGGAACGCCGGAGCACCACGAGCCCGTCCTGCGCGTGGAACGCGGGCAGGCCAGCGACGAGGAACTGGCCGCACTGACCGTGGTGCTGCTCGCACTGCGCGCGGGTGGCGCGTTCCCCCGCCGGGCAGGCCGGTCAACGGCTCCCGCTGGTGGCGGCCCCGCACCCGCCGGGCCCCGCGCAGCTGGCAGTGACACCGCCCCCGGCACCCGCCGGGGTCCGGCGCGGCCGGCCGTGATGCGGAACTCCCCGCCCCGGAAAGGGACCTGACTTGACTTCTCCCGTTCCTGAAGGGAGGGGGATTCTTACGGCTCGCGCCGTGAGGGTTTCTGCTTCGTTGCCGACTGCCCGTCCGGAGTACTCCGTTGAGGTCTTACACCAGCTCCACAGACTGTCACCGCCGGTTCGGCGGCCAGGAGGTTGTGCGCCGCGTTCACGTCCCGGTCGTGGGTCGTTGCGCAGTCGCACGTCCACGTGCGGACGTGCAGCGGCATCGTGTCCCGCAGGGTGTTGCAGGCGGAGCACAGCCCGGACGAGGGGAACCACCGGTCCACCGCGATCACCTCGCGCCCGTACCACGGGGCTTTGTACTCCAGCATCCTCCGGAACTCGCCCCATGCCGCGTCACTGATGGCGCGGGCCAGTTTCCGGTTCTTGACCATGTTGCGCACGGCCAGGTCCTCGATCACGATCGTTTGGTCTTCACGGACGAGCCGAGTGGTCAGCTTGTGCAGGCTGTCGCGGCGCCGGTCGGCGATCCGGGCATGGATCTTCGCGACCTTCAGCCGGGCCCTGGCCCGGTTCGCCGAGCCCTTCTCCTTCTTCGCCGGACGACGCTGCTGCCTGGCCGGAGCGGCACGGTCCCGGCGCTCGTGCCGGGGGCTGGCGATCTTCTCCCCGGTCGAGAGGGTCAGCAGATGCTCCAGCCCGACATCGGCACCGACGGCCTGACCGGTGGCCGGAAGCGGCTTGACGGACGGGTCCTCGCACAGCAGGGACACGAACCAGCGGCCCGCGCTGTCCTGCGAGACCGTCACGGTGGACGGGCTCGCTCCCCGGGCAGCGGTCTCGACCACACGATGTCCAGCGGCTCGGTCATCTTCGCCCGTGTCAGTTTCCCGTCGCGGGAGCGGAACGCGCTGGTGGTGTACTCCGCACTCCTGCGCGACGTCTTCCGCGACTTGAAGCGCGGGTAGTTGGCCCGTTTGCCGAAGAAGTGGGTGAATGCCGTCTGCAGGTGCCGCAGCGTCTGCTGGAGCGGGACCGAGGACACCTCGTTCAGGTAGGCCAGTTCCCCGGTCTTCTTCCACGCTGTCAGCATCGCCGACGTCTGGTGGTAGCTGACCCGCTCCTGACGGGTCACCCACGCCTCCGTCCGCGCGGCGAGCGCCAGGTTGTAGACCTTCCGCACGCACCCGAACGTGCGCGACAGCTCGGCCGCCTGCGCATCCGTCGGACAGAAGCGGTACCGATACGCCCGCTTCACGCGAGGGCTCACAACTCACAAACTGTCGCATCAACTAGTGGCTGTCTGCGGGAAGTTGGCCGCGAACGACGATCCGCCCTGACGGCGGATCGTCCTTCCCAGCCCTGCTCCGCAGGAGTCCGATTCCTCTCCGCCCTGAAGGACGGAGTATCCACGGAGGGAACAGATGACCACCGCCCCCGCCCGCACCCAGAGCCCCACCCCCGCCCAGGACCCGGCCCCCGCCCAGGACCCGGCCCCCGCCCAGGACCCGGCCCCCGCCCAGGACCCGGTCCCCGCCCAGGGCCCGGCCGACATCCGCGGACGTGTGGCCGAACTGCACGCGATCCGCGAGGCGGCCCGGCTGGGCCCGGGGGAGAAGGCGACCGCCGCGCAGCACGCCAAGGGCAAGCTGACCGCCCGGGAACGCATCGCCCTGCTGCTGGACGACGGCAGCTTCCAGGAGGTCGAGCAGCTGCGCCGGCACCGGGCGACCGGGTTCGGCCTGGAGGCCAGGAAGCCGTACACCGACGGTGTCGTCACCGGCTGGGGCACGGTGGAGGGCCGTACGGTCTTCGTCTACGCGCACGACTTCCGTATCTTCGGCGGCGCGCTGGGCGAGGCGCACGCCACGAAGATCCACAAGATCATGGACATGGCCATCGCGGCCGGCGCGCCGCTGGTCTCCCTCAACGACGGTGCGGGCGCCCGTATCCAGGAGGGTGTGAGCGCGCTCGCCGGCTACGGCGGCATCTTCCAGCGCAACACGAAGGCGTCCGGTGTCATCCCGCAGATCAGCGTGATGCTCGGCCCGTGCGCGGGCGGCGCCGCCTACAGCCCCGCGCTGACGGACTTCGTGTTCATGGTCCGTGAGACCTCGCAGATGTTCATCACCGGCCCCGACGTCGTCAAGACGGTCACCGGCGAGGAGATCACCCAGAACGGGCTCGGCGGCGCCGACGTCCACGCCGAGACCTCCGGCGTGGCGCACTTCGCCTACGACGACGAGGAGACCTGCCTCGCGGAGGTGCGCTACCTCCTGGCGATGCTCCCGCAGAACAACCGCGAGAACCCCCCGCACACCACCCCCCACGACCCGCCCGGACGGCGCGGCGAGACCCTCCTGGACCTGGTCCCGGCGGACGGCAACCGCCCCTACGACATGACGAAGGTCATCGAGGAACTCGTCGACGACGGCGACTGCCTGGAGGTCCACGAGCGCTGGGCCCGCAACATCATCTGCGCGCTGGCCCGTCTGGACGGCCAGGTGGTGGGCATTGTCGCCAACCAGCCGCAGACCCTGGCCGGCGTGCTGGACATCGAGGCCTCCGAGAAGGCCGCCCGGTTCGTGCAGATGTGCGACGCCTTCAACATCCCGATCGTCACCCTGCTGGACGTGCCCGGGTTCCTGCCCGGGGTCGACCAGGAGCACGGCGGGATCATCCGGCACGGCGCCAAACTGCTGTACGCGTACTGCAACGCGACCGTGCCGCGGATCTCACTCATCCTGCGCAAGGCCTACGGCGGCGCCTACATCGTCATGGACTCCCAGTCCATCGGCGCCGACCTCACCTACGCCTGGCCCACCAACGAGATCGCCGTGATGGGCGCGGAAGGCGCGGCAGGCGTCATCTTCCGCCGGCAGATCGCCCAGGCCGCCGACCCCGAGGCCATGCGCGCCCGCATGGTCAAGGAGTACAGGGCCGAACTCATGCACCCCTACTACGCCGCCGAACGCGGCCTGGTCGACGACGTCATCGACCCCGCCGCCACCCGCGAGGTCCTCATCCGCTCCCTGGCCATGCTGCACGCCAAACACGCCGACCTGCCCTCCCGCAAACACGGCAACCCGCCGCAGTAACCCCCGCCCCTCCCCGTCCCGGACTTCCCCTTTCCTCTCCCTCCCTTCCCTTTCCGCCCCTTCCCGTGCCGGGAGCAGACCCGGCGGTCTGCTTTGCGGGCCGCCGGCCGCGGCGGCCGGCGCCGGGGCCCGGCCCCTCCCCGGAGGGCGCGGACCGGGGAATTCCGGCACCCCGGCGGCCCGTTGCCCGTCCGCCGCCGGCCTGCTGCCGGTCCGTCACCCGACGGAAACAGCGCGAACGGTCTAGTATTGACAGACCGGACGTGCTGTTTTGTAATCGTGGGTGCGGCACGGCACACCGACCAGGGGAGACGGCGTGGACATCGACGTACTGGGCGCACTGGCGGTGCGGGAGAACGGGGTGTCCATCACCCCGACCGCGCCGAAACCGCGGCAGGTCCTGGCTCTGCTGGCGCTCCACGCCGACCAGGTGGTGCCGGTCGCGGCCCTCACCGAGGAGCTGTGGGGCGCGGCCCCGCCGCGCAGCGCCCGCACCACGCTGCAGACGTACGTGCTGCAGCTGCGTGAGCTCATCGCGCAGGCGCTGGGGGACGACCGGGCCGCCGCCAAGGACGTCCTGATGACCCTGCCGGGCGGCTATCTGCTCGCCTCCGGCGGCGGCAGCAGTGATGTGCGCGCCTTCGAGCGGCTCGCGGGGGAGGGCTACCGGGCCATGGACCAGGGCGCCTTCGCCGAGGCGGCCCGCACCCTGGGCCGGGCGCTGGCGCTGTGGACGGGGACCGCGTTCGCCGACGTCCAGGCGGGGGCGCAGCTGGCGATGGAGGCCCGGCGGCTGGAGGAGAGCCGGCTGTGCGCGCTGGACCAGCGCATCGAGGCCGATCTGCGGCTGGGCCGCCACCGCGAACTGCTGCCCGAACTGACCGTGCTGACCAGCCGTTACCGCACCCACGAGAATCTGCACGCGCAGTTCATGCTGGCCCTGCACCGCTCGGGGCGGCGCAGCGAGTCGCTCAGCGTCTACCACCAGCTGCGCGCCACCCTCGATGCGGACCTGGGCCTGGAGCCCTCGCCGCGGCTGCGGCGGCTGCAGCACTCGATCCAGACCGCGGCGCCGGAGGCGGCACCGGCGCCCGCTCCCGCCGACGGCGCGGGCCCGCCCGCACCCGCGCGGGTCCGCTGACACGGCGCGGACCCGCGCGGGCCGGCACGGCGGCTTTCGCAGGGCGGTACGGCAGGGCGGCTCATCCTTTGGGCGGAGGGCCGCGTCGGCGGCTGGTTCCCGGGAGCCAGGCACTGCCGGCGGGATCACCACGGCCGGGGATGTGGAGGGGTGCCGGCGGCGCCCACAATGCCACAACGGCCACCCGGGATACGACCCTTGGAGACGCCCACCATGACATCCGTCCCTCAGCCGCCCGCGGCCTCGCCGACGCCCGTGGCCGATGTGCTCGCCGAGCTCACCGCGGTGCTGGCGGGCATGATGCGTATCGAGCCGCAGACGCTCGACGCGCAGGAGCCCTTCCGGCTGCTGGGCCTGGACTCGATGCTGTCGGTCGAGTTCGTCGCGGCGCTCAACGCCCGCTACGGCACCCGGATCGCGGCCACCGCACTGTATGAGCACCCGACGCCCCAGGCGCTGGCCCGGCACGTCGCGGCCGAACTCGGCACCCCCCGCCCCGCCAACCCCACCCCCACACCCACGGACACGGACACGGAGGCAGACGTGGATGCGGCCGAGGCCGTGGTCGTGGGTGCGGATGTGGCTGATGCGGCGGTGGAGGCGGTCACGGACACGCTGCGGGAGCAGCTCGCCGGGATCCTGCACTGCGGGCCGGGGGAGATCGACGTGAGCGCGCCGTTCGCGGCGCTGGGGCTGGACTCGATCCTGGCCGCGGAGTTCCTGGCCGGCATCAACCGCACCTACGGCCTCAGCGAGCAGGCCGACCTGCTCTACGACCAGCCCGACCTCGGGGCCATGGCGGCGTACGTCAGCGCGCGGGCGGCGCACCGCACGCACCGCACGCCCGCGCCGGGCCGCCTTGGCGCGGCTTTTGCCGTCCCGGCCGGGCAGCCGGGGCCGTCCCCGGCGGGCCCGGCGCCGGGCGGCGCCCCCGTCGCGCCGGCGGGGGTCGATCTGGACGCGCTGCTCGACGCGGTACGCGACGAGGTGCTCAGCATCGACGAGGCGGCCGCCCTGCTGGCGGCCCGCTCCGCCTGACGGACCGTCCGAGACAAGACGAAGGGCGCGCGGTGATGGACACCCGGGAGATCCTGACGCGGTTCAAGGGCGGCACCCTGCGGCGTGAGCACGCCGTGGCCCTGCTGGCCGGCACTTCGCCGGTGGTGGCCCCGCCGGTCGTGGCCCTGCCCGTGGCGGCCCTGCCGGCGACGGCGGACCGTGAGCCGCTGCCCGCCCCCGCCCCCGCCCCCGCCCCCGCCCCCGCCCCCGCCCCCGGCCCCGCCCCCGGCCCCGCCCCCGGTGCCGGTGCCGGCGACGGTGCCGGGCCGGGGGCCGGTGCGGGCATGCCGTGTGCGGTCGTGGGGATCCAGGGCCGTTTCCCGCAGGCGGGGGATCTGGAGGCGTTCTGGCGCAACGGGCTGCAGGGGCGGATCGCCGAGGCCGCGCTCCCGGGCGGACGGCGGTCGGCATGCGCGGGCTGGCGGGGGCATTTCCTGGACGGTGTGGAGGAGTTCGACCCGGACCTGTTCGGGCTCGGTGCCCGGGAGGCGGCGGGGCTGGACCTGCGGGAGCGGCTGCTGGCACAGAGCGCGTGGCAGACGCTGGAGAGCGCCGGATACGCCGGAGCGCGCCTGGAGCGGCTCACCGCCTCCGACGGCACGGCGCGCAGCGTGGGGGTGTATGCCGCTCTCGGCCCGGCCGGCGGTGCGCTGCCGGGCACCGGGCACCGGCACACCGCCCCTCCGGCTTCCCGGCCCGGGCCGGCCGCGCGGCTGTCGCGGCTGCTCGATCTGCGCGGGCCCAGCCTGAGCGTGGACAGCGGTGACTCCTCCTTCCTGACCGCGCTGCACCTCGCGCTCGGTGCGCTGCGCGCGGGCGAGTGCGCCGCGGCGCTGGTCGGCGCGGTCGAGCTGCGCCTGCATCCGGCGTGCCAGCGGCCCGGCGCCGGTGAGGGGGTGGCGGCCGTGCTCCTCAAGCCGCTGGCCGCGGCCCGTGCCGACGGTGACCGCGTGCACGCGGTGATCCGCTCCAGCGCGGTCGGCCACCCGGGCCGCGCCGCCCCCGGCCCGCAGTACGCCCGGCTGGTCGCCCGGGCGCTGGCCGCGGCCGGCCTGCGGCCCTCGGGCACGGGCCCGCAGCCTCCGGACGCCGGCGCGCAGTCGGAGGCGCCGGACGCCGGCCTGGAGGCTGTGGGGGTCGCTGTGGAGGAGAGTTCCCGGACGGTGGCGGCGCTGGTGGGTGATGCCGGGGCGGTGACCGGGGCGGCGGCCCTGGTCCGCGCCGTGGGGCAGCTGCGCCATGCCGTGCTGCTGGCCGGCCCGGACCGCCCCGCGCCCGCCGCCTGGGAGCCGGCCCGCCGCGACGACGGCACCGTGCTGCCCCGCAGGGCGCTGGTCAGCGTGTCCGGACCCGCAGCCCCCGCAGCCCCCGCAGTCCCCGCAGGCCCCACGGACGCCGTAGACGCCGCAGGCCCCGCAGACGCAGTGGACGCGGCAGACACTGCGGACGGCACGGACGGCACGGACGGCACGGACGGCACGGACGGCACGGACGGCACGGACGGCACGGACGGCACGGACGGCACGGACGGCACGGACGGCACGGACGGCACGGACGGCACGGACGGTGTGGAGGGTGTGGAGGGTGTGGGTGTGGTGCTGGTCGTGGAGGAGGCGCCCGCCGTCCCCGCGCCCCGGCCCGCACGGGCCCGCCGCCGGGCACGCGTCCCGCGGAACTGGTGCTGCTGTCCGCCGTGACGCCCGCGCACCTGGCGGCCACCGCCGGCCGGCTCGCGGCCCGCCTGTCCGACGACGGCGGCGGCGGCGGCCGGGACGGCGGCCCGGCGGGCCCGGATCTCGCCGCGCTCGCGCACGAACTGCGCCTGGGGCGGGCGGTGTTGCGCTGCCGTCTGGCGGTGACCGTCCGCACGGTCGCCGAACTGGCCGACGCGCTGGCCGGCTTCGCCGCGCACCCCGCCCCGGGCACGGGCCCGGCGGGTGTGCGCAGCGCCGATCTGCGCACCGCCGCGGGCCCGCCGCTGATCGAGGGACTCGAGGAGACCCGCGCCTACGTGGCCGCCCTGTGGCAGGGCGGCCGCCTGGAGCAGCTGACACGGCTGTGGCTGGCCGGGGTCGACGTCTGCGCCGTCCTGCCCGCGCATCCCGGCCCGGCCGCCGTCGAGCTGCCCGCCACCGTGCTGCGGCCCCGCCCGCTGGAGCTGGGCCCCGGCACGGACGGAGCACCGCAGTGACCACCCGCCCCGCACCCCCGGCCACCCCCGCCCCCGCCCTCATCCCCGCCCCCGAGCCCGGGGCCGCCCCCGCTTCTGGTGCGGGGGGCGGGGAGCCGGTCAAGCTGTGGCTGTGTCCCAACGACGGCCTGCCGCCGGAGGTCGCCGGCCTGCTCGCCACGCACTGGCTGGACGCGCGGGAGCAGAAGACCGCGAGCCGCTTCCTGTTCGAACGCGACCGGCGCCAGTACCTCCTGGCCCACACCCTGGTGCGGCGCGCGCTGGCGCTGGAGGCGGGCCTGGCCGAGGCGGAGCTGGTCATCTGGCGTTCCGCGCGGGGACGGCCCTTCTTGCGGCCCGCCGCCGCGGGAGGGCCGCGCGGCGGGTCCCAGCTGGACTTCAACCTCTCCCACGCGGGCGGCTACAGCCTGCTGGGCATCGTGCGCCGGCACCGTATCGGCGTGGACGTGGAACGGCTGGAGGACCGGGACGAGCGGGCCATCACCACCATCGTGCGCACCTTCGCCGCCCCGGAGCGGGAATGGGTCGCACAGGCCGGTCGCGGGCCGGCCCGCGACCGGCGCGCGCTGCGCGTGTGGACCCTCAAGGAGGCCTACTCCAAGGCCCGGGGCCTGGGTCTCGGGCTGCCCTTCGACGCGTTCGCCTTCACGCTGGACGACGAACGCGGCGTACGGGCCTTCACCCCGCCGGCCGACGACACGGCCCGCCCGTGGCGGTTCGTCGAACTGGAGCCGGTGCCCGACGTGCTGGTGGCCGTCGCCGTCCCCGCCGACGAGGCCCAGGACCCGGTCCTGCACCTCGGCTACGGCTTCCCCTGGAGCCGCGCGGCACTGCGCAGCTTCCCGCTGCCCCGCCCGGTGGGCGGACATCCCTCAGCGCTCCCCGCATAAGACAAGAAGGCGGAGGAGTGGGAGAAGTAACGGTCGAAGGCCACGGCGTACGAGCTGCGGAAGACCCCTGCCGGTGCTGTAGCCAGCCGCGGGACGGACGTTTTCCTGCGGGAACGGAGCAAGTCAGGGCTGACGGAGATGATTTGTCGATCTTGTCATGTTGGCCGTCATCGTCTGTCAAGTCCCGAGAAGCAGCGGCATGACGCGGTTCACCGGCGAGGGCTTACTTGAGGCATGGGTTCACACAGACCAGGTGGCCCGCCTCTTTCCTTCCGATCAAGGAGAATCGCCATGACCCGCATATCCCGCACCCAGCGTCTCGTCCTGCTGACCGCCACGACCGCCCTGGTCTCAGGAGGAGGCCTCCTGTCCTCCAGCGCCTTCGCCGCTCCGGCGACGCCGCACTCCGCTCCGGCCATCACGGCCACGTCTCACAGTGATCGTGGTGACGGTGACTGGCACAACCAAAGTGATCGTGGCGACGGTGACTGGCAGAACCACAAGGACAAGAAGCGTGGTGGCAAGACGGTCAAGGTGACCAAGAAGGAAACCATCAAAGAGGTGGAAGTCCGCCCGGATGGGACCCGCATCTTCAGGCAGACCACGAAGGAGACCACGAAGGAGACAAAGAAGGGCTTCCACAAGTCCGACAACGAGCTCCACGGTCCGGTCAACGGCCGTCAGTAACGGCCGGTTGCCGCAGCCGGCAACGGCTGAATCCGGGCCGCCGGTCACAGACCGTCGGCCCGGAGCGCTGTGTGCCGGGCAAACAGGAACCCGCTGGCCCCCGGATCCGCCGACCTCCTCACCTACGCCCAGGACTGGCACTGGACCGGCCCGCGCAAGTCCGTCCCGGAAGCCGTCCGGGTGCTGCGCCCCGGCGGCGCACCCGCCCTCTGGTGGAACGACTCGGACAGCACGGTCCCCTGGACAGCCGGCCGGGACGCCCACCTGCGCCGCCTCTTCGGTGCCGGCACCGAAGAGCCCGACCCGATGGCCCGGGTTCGGGGCCTGCCGGCGTCGCGCCCGTCTCCAGCGGGTTTCGAAGGGGTCTCGAGCCCGGCCGCCGACCGTGGGGCATCCGGACATCCGCTGTCTTTGCTGTCTCCGCCGGGAGGTCGTGCCGTGCCCATCCTCAGGTATCTGGAGAGCCCGCTGGACGACCTGCTGCGGCGGGCCGCGGCCCGTGACGCAAACGCCCCGGCCGTCACCGTGGCAGGGGCAGGGGCAGGGGCAGGGGCATGGGTGTCGTTCGCGGCCCTGGACCGGGAGGCGGACCGTGTCGCCCACTACGTGCGGCGCGCCGCGGGCCGGGCCGGCGCGGTCGTCGCCGCGGCCGCCACCCTCGATGCGGTCTTCCCCGCCGTGTACTACGGCACCGTCCGCAGCGGCCACCCGCTCGCCCTGCTCGACCCGCTGATGGGGCCGGCCGCCCTGTACGAGGTGTGCTCGGCGGCCGGGGCCGAGATCGCCTTCGTACCCGCCGCGCTGGCCGGGCTGCTCGCCGGGCTCGGCGACCGGCTGCCCCTGCTGCACACCGTCGTCCTCACGGACACCCCGGCGGACACCCCGGCGGACGCGGCAGCAGACACGCCGGCGGGTGCGGGCCGGGGTGTGCCGCTGGCGCGGGCGCTGGCGTCGGTGCCCGCCGGCGTGCCCGCGCGGACACCGGCGCCGGGCGTGGACGCGGTGGCGTGCCTGCAGTTCGCCCCGGACGGTGCGGGACGGCTGAACGGGGTGCGGCTGACGCACCGCAACCTCCTCGCGGGCGCCGCCCAGACCGCCCTCGCCCACCGCCTGGGCCCCTCCTCCGTCGTCCTCAACCACCTGCCGCAGTACCACGCCGTGCACCTCAACTCGGCCGTGCACGCCGGGGCCCGGCAGGTGCTGTGCCCCGGCCCGGATCCCTTCGGGGCGCTGGAAGCAGCCGCGCGGGCCGGGGCCACCCACTTCTACGCCCCGCCCGCCCGGCTGCACCGCCTCGCCGGCGACCCCCGGCTGGGCGCGGCCGGTGCCCGGACGGGCGCCCGCCGGCTGAGCGCCCTGCACGTCAGCGGCGGCGCGCTGGAACCCGACCGCGCCCGCCGGCTGCGCGACGCGCTGCGCGTGCCGGTCCTGCAGGGCTACGGCCTCACCGAGGTGTGCACCCTCTCCCACCACCAGCCGCCCGGCTCGCGGCCCGGTCTGGGCGCGGTCGGGGTGCCGCTGCCGGGCACCGAGTGCCGGGTCGTCCTGCCGGGCGGCACGCGGCCCGCGCCGGTGTGGTCGACCGGCGAAGTGCAGATCCGCGGGCCCCAGCTGAGCCCCACCGCCCCGGCCGGCCCGGCCGGGGCGGTGCCGGACGCGGACGGCTGGCTGTCCACCGGCGATACGGGCTATCTCGACGCGGACGGGGGACTGCACCTGGTCGACGCGTCCGGGTCGGTGTTCGCCTGCGACGACGCCCTGGTCGCCCCGGCCGTGGTGGAACGGGTCATCGGCCAGGACCCGCGGGTGGCCGACTGCATCGTCGCGGACTGGCCCGACCCGGCACGCGGCGCCCTGGTCTGGGCCGGCGTGGTCCTGCGCGAGAGGCCCCCCGGCGACGGCCGCGGCCTGCTCGACATCCTCGACTCGGTCGCCGAACAGGCCAACGCCCGGCTCGGCCCCGGCGAGCAGATCCGCCGCCTGGAGGCCCTCGACGCCGTCCCCCGCCGGCCGGGCGGCCGGCCCGCCCGCCGTGAACTGCGCCGCCGGCTGCACGCCCTGGCCGCCGTGGAGGCCGCCGCCTGACACCCCCGGGGGCGCAGAGCCAGAGGGAGTAGCGGACGGATCGTGGCCCGCTGGAGCGCACCGGACACGGCCGCGCCCGCCGCCTACGGTGAGCAGGGCGGGACAGGCATCCCAGGACCCGGCAGGACAACCCAGGACCCGGCTGAACACCCAAGGACCCGGCTGAACATCCACGGACCGGCGGGACGTCCAGGGACCGGCGGGACATCCCGGGAGACAGGGAGGAGACCGCCATGGACGAGCGGCACGCCACGCTCCGCGTGCTCCCCGCACCGGCCCCCGCCTCCGGCGAGGCGGCCGGCCCGGCCCCGGCCCCGGCCGCCCGTCCGGGCGCGCCGGCCGCCGTGCGCGTGCATGTGATCGGTGAGGACCCGCTCGCCCGCCGCGGCATCACCGCCCTCCTCGAGGGCCACCCCGGCATCCGCGTCACCGGCGAGAGCGAACCGGGACCGCCGCTGCTGCGCGCGCTGGCCGCCCGGCCCCCGCACGTCCTGGTCGCCCACGGCGCGCCGGGCGGCGGACAGCTTGCCGCGCCGGCCTTCGGCGGCGGGGACCTGCCGCTGCTGACCCTCGGCGGCCCGGGCCGCACCGACACCGCAGGCCGGGCGGCCGGCGGCCATCTGCCGGCCACCGCCACCGCCGGACAGCTGGCCTCCGCGGTCGTCCTGGCCGCCGCCGGATACACCCTGGTGCACGGCCCCACCCCGCCCCCGCCCGGACGCCGGCCGCCCGCCGGGCCCCCGGCGCCCATCTCGCCCGTCAGCCCCGACCGGCTCACCGACCGCGAGTGCCAGGTCCTGGACCTGCTGGCCCGCGGCCTGTCCAACGGCGAGATAGCCCGGGCGCTGACCCTGTCCGAGCACACCGTGAAAACCCACGTGCAGAACCTGCTGCACAAGCTGCGGCTGCGCAACCGCGTCCACGCCGCGATCTACGCCTTCGAATCCGGCCTGCGCGCCCCGGCCGCCCCCCTGCGCCCGGCAGCCGACGCCCCCTCCGGCTGACCGCCCGCCCACCGCAGCAGCGCCGGCCTCCCGCGCGCGCCTCCGGCCATGCCGCGCCGCCGTCCTGATCCGCCGCACCCGCACCCGTCCCGCACCTGGCACCGGGCCCCGGGGGGCGGGGTGAGGGGGCCCCGCCCCGCCCGGCGGCGTGGGTACGCGCACGGGGGCAATAGGGGTGCGCAGGAGTACGGGCAGCGGGGGTCACGGGGTCTACGGGAGTTACGGGCCGGGCGGGGCGCACCGTTTGGGCCAGCCGATGTCCTCGTCGGACGGTGCGTCCGGCGCGGGCGGGGCGGGGCGGCCGGTGTCCGCTGCCGGGGAGGGGCCGCTGCCGTGTCCCGCGGTGGCCGTCCACGCCGCCCGGGGTGGTGCGCACACCGATGGCCTCATCGTCGACTCCCGGGCGTTGACCTGCACAAGGACTCCGCGTCCGGCCGGGTGCGCCGGCCGGGTCCTGCCGAGCGTGCCCCGCCGCGCTGGAGGAACGCTGGAGGAGTCCACGAGAGGCGCGTGAGAGGCGCGTGAGAGCGGCACGAGATTCCCGGCGGGGGCCTGGCAAAGGTTTGCCCGCGTGTTGCCCGGCGCCCTACGCTCGGGGCGGCTCCCGGTGAAACTTTCTTGCCCGCTCACCCCAGGGGATTCGGTCATGCTGCGACAGCCCGCGTTCGGACACCGCCTGAAGAAGCTCCGGACGGCCCAGGGGCTGTCGCAGACGGCGCTGGCCGGCGAGGGCATGTCCACCGGCTATCTCTCCCGCCTGGAATCGGGGGCGCGCCAGCCCACCGACCGGGCCGTGGGCTATCTGGCGGGCCGGCTGGGCCTGGACGTCGCCGACTTCGAGGAGCCGGTCACCGGTTCCCTGGCGCACGCGCTGACGCTGGCGTCCTCCACCGGTTCCGCGGACGCCATCGGGGCGCTGCGCGCGGCGCTGGCCGCCGAGGGCCACGAGAGCGCGGTGCTGCGCTGGCAGGCGCTGTGGCTGCTGGCCCGGGCCGCCCGGCTGCAGGGCGACCACGCCGCCGAACGCGCGGACCTCGACCGGCTGGTGGCGCTCGGCGACGAGGTGGGATCGGCCGAGCTGCGGGTGCGCGGCCTGACCCGGCTGGCCCGCTGCCTGCGCTCGCTCGGTGAGATCACCCCCGCCCTGGACGCGGCCGTCGCCGCCCACCGGCTCGCCCTGGGCGAGGACCTGGGCGTGGAGGACCGGGCCGCCGCGCTGCTGGCGCTGGTGTCGGTGCAGGCGGAGGCCGGGCAGGTGCCGGAGGCGCGGGTGCACGCCGACGAACTGGCCGCGCTGGTCGCCGGCCGCACCGACGCGCTGTGGGCCGAGGCCATGTGGACGGCCGCCGCCGTCCGGGTGCGCCAGGGCGACCACACCGGGGCGCAGGCCTTCCTGGATGCGGCCCTGGAGCGTTTCAGCAGCCAGGAGGACCTGGTGCTGTGGCTCAGGCTGCGGCTGGCCGCGGGCCGGCTGCACCTGCAGACCCTGCCCCCGACCCCGCGCGGGCCGAGGCCTGCGCCGCCCAGGCCGAGGCCGCCCTCGCCTTCGTCGGCACGCCCGCCCTGCGCCAGGACCTGACCGCGCTGAAGGCCGATCTGGCGTTCGCCACCGGCCGCTACGACGATGCCCGCGCCCTGCTGGGCGACCTGGCCGGGGACGAGCCGAGGATGACCTACCGCGACCGGGTGCGGCTGGAGATCCTGCGCCAGCAGCTGCTGATCCTGGGCGGCGACGCCTCCGGCGTGGAGGGGCTGCGCACCCTGGCGCAGCAGGCCCAGGCGGACGCCAACATCGACCTCGCGGCGGAGATCTGGCGGACCCTCGCGGACGCCCTCGCCCAGTCCCGGCCCGCCCCGGCCGAACCGGCGTGAGCGCCGCCCGCGCCCGGCCGGACCACTGCGGGAGGAAAGGGACGGAAAAAAGGGGAAGGCAAGGAGAAGGGGGCGGGGAAGGGAAGGGCGGGGGGAGACAGGGGAGGGGGAGCGGGGGAATTCGGGCGGGGCGGGCGGCGTACTGATTCCCGCCGGCCGCGGGGGAGCGCGGTGCGGAATGCGTATTTCCTTCACCGGATTTCTCGAGGGCGCCTCGCATTCCGGTGGACGCGGCGCAATGCGCCTTGACGCGCGGTGCGGACCTTCGTGAATCTCAGTACGGCATTGGCCGCTCACGCCCGAAGGGACACCACCGTGGTCAGCAAGAAGAAGAATCCCGCAGGAAACGAGCCGGAGCTCAGCCCCGCATTCGGCAGTGAGATCACCGACGGCCCGGACGAGGACACCGAGATGTCCGTCCTGGGCAGCATCGCCCTGCAGTAGGGGCCGCCGCGGACGGGAGGCGGGAGGCGGGGGTGGGGAAGGGAGACCCGCGGGTCTCCCTTCCCCACCCCCGCCCGTCCTTCGCGGCGGCCGCCTCCCGCGGTGTCAGGACGCCACGAGTGCCACGCACATCGCGCCCAGCGCCACCGCCTGCAGCACGACCCGGGCGTTGATGACGCTGTCCCAGGTGCGCTGCAGGCCCCGCGCGTTCGGCGCGGTGCGGCAGTCGAGCGCCGCGTCGGTCAGCTCCTTGTTCACCGGCGCGCTCACCTTGTTGTAGACGGCCAGCCACACCACCAGGGCCGCCGCCGCGACGGCGGCCGCGGCGGCCGCCGTCACGCGGCTGCCGAACCCGGCCGCGACGGCCGTGGCCACCGTGGCGAGCAGGCCGAAGACGCCTGGGACGGGCATCCGGCGGTCCCCGAAACGGTGGATCTGCCCCATGGTGCTGGTCAGCACCGCGTCGTCGACGTGCGCGAGGGCCGGCCGCTGGACGATCGCGGAGAAGACGTCGGTGCCGTAGACCACCGCGTTGGCCATCGTGGCCACCACGGCCAGGGTCTGTACGAGGGTTTCCATCACAACCACCCTTGTCCGTCTGCCGGTTGCCACATGGCCTGCCGCCACGTGGATTTATCAATGCTAGATGTACTGCCGACACTATCAAGTTCAGCGCTTCGAATGCTAGCGTTGACAACTCCAGTGGTCCGCAGGGGATTCCGCAAGGACGAGGGAGCACCCCGGGCCGCAGCGGAGTGCCGTCCCCTCCCCGCGGGGACATCCGCCCGGACAGCCACGAGGAGACAGACCCATGGCCCTTGGACGTGCCCGTCGCGTACTCATTGCTGGCGGAGGGATCGGCGGCCTGGCCGCGGCCCTCGCGCTCCAGCGCGCCGGTCTTGAGCCCGTCGTCTTCGAACGGGCCGAGGCACTGCGCGACGGCGGCGCGGGCCTGCACATCTGGACCAACGGCGTGCTCGCGCTGGACTGCCTGGGCGTGGCCGGACAGGTCCTGCGCACGGCCCCGGCCCAGCAGGTCGCGCACTTCAGCACCCACCGCGGCGAGGTGCTGGGCGCCTGGCCGGTCGGCGACTTCGTCGAGCGCTACGGCGCACCCACCATCGCCGTCGAGCGCTCCGTCCTGCACGGCGTGCTGCGCGAGGCCCTGCACGGCTCCCCGGTGCGCACCGGGGCCCACGTGACCGGCTTCGAGCAGGACGAGGACGGGGTCACCGTACGGTTCGCGGACGGCGGCAGCGAACGGGGCGACCTGCTGATCGGCGCCGACGGCATCCACGGCACGGTCCGCGACGCCCTCTTCGGCCCCGCCCGCAACCGCTACAGCGGCTACATCGCCTGGCGCGGCCGTTCCCCCCTGCAGCACCCGGACATCCCGCCGGGCACCTTCAACGCGATGTTCGGGCCCGGTACCCGCTTCACCTACTACGACGTCGCACCCGGCCTGGTCCACTGGATGAGCGTGGCCAACGGACCCGCGGGCGGCCGGGACGCGCCCGGCGTGCGGGAGATGCTGCTGCGCCGCCACCGCGGCTGGGGCGGCCCGGTGGCCGACATCCTCGCCGCCACCCCGCAGGAGGGCATCATCCGCGGCGACGTCGAGGGCCGCAGCCCCGAACGCCGGTGGGGCCAGGGCCGCGTCACCCTGCTCGGCGACGCCGCGCACCCCATCACCTTCAACATCGGCCAGGGCGCCTGCCAGGCCCTGGAGGACGCCCTGGTCCTCGCCGAGCACCTGGAGCACGCCGACGACCCCATCGCCGCGCTGCGCCGCTACGAGCGCGAACGCCGCGCCCGTACCGCGCCGTTGCAGCGCATCGCCTGGCGGATCGGGCGGATGGGCGCGGTGCGAAACCCGCTGCTGATCCGGGCGCGCGAGGCGTTCATGCGCAAGAACTGGAACACGAAGGCCTTCGCCGCCGCGGAGAAGGGCCAGGTCGCCTACGGCACCCGCTGGGCCCCGGCCCGCCGCCCGGCCCCCGCCCCGGCCGCCGCGCCGGCCGCCACCGTGGACTGACGGCCGCCCCCGCGGCGGCCCTGGCCCCGCCCCAGAACCCCCCGTTCCAGGCCCGGTTGCGGGCCCCGGCTCCGGCTGCCGGGCCCGTGGACCCCGGGGCCCCGCGCACGGACCAGCCCACGGCCCCCGAGCCACGGACTACGGGTCCGGGACCGGGGCCCGGTCCCGGACCGGAGATCCAGCCCCGGCTGTCCTGCCCGCGGCCCGCAGCCCCCGGCTCACGGGCCGCGGGCGGTCTGGGGACCGGGTTCCGGGTTCCGGGTTCCGGGTCCGGCGGACCGGCCCCGATTCCGGCCCCGTACCCGCCGCCCCCGTGGCCCACCAGCCACGGCTCGCGGGCCACGGGGCACGGGCACGGACCGCGGGCCCGGGTCCTCGGCCCTGGCGTCCCGGCCGCACCCCGCGGCCCCGGCCCGGATCCGGCCCCTCGGTCTTCGGCCCGGCCCAGGCCGGCGCGTACCGCCCCCGGTCCCGCCCGCCCGGCGGCCGTCAGCCGGGCGCCGGCCGCCGCTGCAGGGCGCCCGGCTGCCGCGCCCCGGCCCGCGCCGCCGGATACAGCCCGTCCCAGAGCGGGTCCCCGGGCGGAAACCCCAGGCAGACCAGGACGTTGACCAGCATCCCGTACGCCATGAACGTGGTGGTCTGGCCGGTGTCCGCGCCGAGCGGCCGGTGGACGGTGTCCCACAGCCGCCGCCACTCGGCCCGCACCGCCTCCCCGAACGCCGCGTCACCGTCCGCCTCGCCCGCCGCCACCGCGACGTACACCTGCATCTGCATCAGCAGCCGCTCCGGCTCCTTGACGATGACGCGGGTGTACGCGTTGGCCATGGCGCGCAGCGCCTCCTCGCCCGCCAGGCCCTCGGTGGCCTCGGTGAACAGCCGGGCGGTGTCGGCCAGGCAGCACCGCGCCGCCGCGAGGAAGAGCGCCCGCTTGCCCGCGAAGAGCCGGAAGAGATACGGCTGCGACACCCCCGCACGCCGGGCGATGGCCTCGGTGGACGTGCCGTCGTACCCGCCCCGCGCGAATTCGCTCACGGCCGCGCGGATGACGCTCCGGCGCCGCTCGTCTGCACTCATCCTCACCATGCCAGCACGTTAGTTGCTGATTGCCGGGCACCGTAGCGCCGGTCCAGACGCATTCAAGGAATGCGCCAGAGCCCCGTGGCAGATTCACAGAATCGAGCACCGCTCGCCGACCGCCCGATGACCTTTCTCCGGCTCTGAAAACAGCTCTCCCGGACCGCTCTCCCGGACCGCTGCGCGGACCGTTCTTCCAGGTCTTCGGACAGCTCTTCCGGCAGCTCTTCCGGCAGTTTTTCCGACGGTTCTTCCGACAACTCAGTGAGGCAGGAACGGGGATGATCGACAATCTCTTCACGATGTTTCCCGGGCAGGGCTCGCAGCGCGCGGGCATGGCCGGGCATCTGCTGCGTGAACACCCCCGCACCGCCGGACGCGTCCTGGCCCGCGCCGAGGACGCGACCGGCCTGCCGCTGACCGCGCTGTGCAGCACCGCGCCGGAGGAGGAGCTGGCCCCGACCGAGATCGCCCAGCCCGCCATCGTCGCCACCAGCCTCGCGGTCCTTGAGGTACTGCGCGACCAGGCGGGTTTCGTGCCCGCCGTGGTGGCCGGGCACAGCCTGGGGGAGTACCCCGCGCTGGTAGCCGCCGGGGTGCTGGAGGCCGAGGCGGCGCTGCGGCTGGTACGCCGCCGGGGCGAGCTGATGGCGGGGGTCTCCCGGCAGGCCGGCGGCGCGATGACGGCCGTACTGGGCCTTGCCGCCGCCCGGATCGAGGAGATCTGCGCGGACTGCGCCCCCCTGGGCGTGGTGGAGATCGCCAACTACAACGAGCCGGGCCAGACCGTGATCTCCGGGCAGCGCCCCGCGGTCGAGGAGGCCGCCCGCCGGGCGCTGGCCGCGGGCGCCGAGCGGACGGTGGCGCTGAAGGTCTCGGCACCCTTCCACTGCTCGCTGATGCGGGCGATCGAGGACGAGTTCGCCGCCGAACTGGAGCGCGTGCGCTTCAGCGCGCCCCGGCTGCCCGTGATCAGCTCGGTGACCGGCACCCTGGTGCGCGACGGCGGCCACGCCCGCGATCTGCTGCGCCGTCAGCTGGCCGGGCCGGTGCGGTGGGTGGACGTGCTGGGCGCCGCGGCCGCGCACGCCGTGGACGGCTGCCTGGAGGTCGGCCCCGGCCGGGTGCTCAGCGGCTTCGCCAACCGCACCGGCGTCCACTCCGTGGTGCGCAGCACCCACGACGCGCGCCGGATCTCCGCACTGCTGCGCGAGCTCGGGCAGGAGCCCGCCCCTGGCGCCGCCGCCTGACCCGGCGCGCGGACCGCCCCCGGCCCGCCCCCCGCCGCCCGCTCCCTCCGCCTCTCTCCCGCTCCCTCCGCCTCTTCCCTTCCCTTCCCTTCCCTTCCCTTCCTCTTCTTCTTTTTCCTCTCCCGTCCGTCCGGTGCGGGCCCCCGGGCCGGTACCGGCGGAACGACCCATCCGAAAGGCAGCCAACGGTGTCCGAAACCCTGACCCCCACCTCGACCGACTACTTCTCCGCGGTCCAGGCCGCCATCGCCGACGCCCTGGGCATCGACGAGGCCGAGGCCGTGCCCGAGGCGACCCTGCTCGGGCAGCTGGGTGCCGAGTCGATCGACCTGCTCGACATCCTCTTCCGTATCGAGCGCGCCACCAAGGTGAAGATCACCGTGGCCGACATCGCCGCCCTGCTGCAGGGCGGCATCCCCGACGAGGAGTTCGGCGACGAGAACGAGGTCGTCAACGACACCGGCCTCACCCACCTGGAGAAGGTCCTGCCGCAGTTCGACCGCAGCCAGCTCAGCGAGCCGCTGACCGCCGAGGGCGTGCTGGGCCTGTTCACCGTGCAGAACCTCACCGACCTGCTGACCGAGCGGGCCGCGGCCCAGCACGCCGCCTGAACCCCGACCCCTCCCCCGGGGGCCGGTGGCGGTGCGGGCCAACGGCGTCCCGCACCCCCGCCGCCCCTGGCGCCCGCGCGGGCTCCGGCCGGCCACCGCCCCCTCGTAGCAGAAACGGGAAGAGACAGAATGAAGCTGAAGGACCGCACCGCCCTGGTCACCGGTGCCTCACGCGGCATCGGCCGGGCCATCGCCCTGGCCCTGGCCGAGCAGGGGGCGGCCGTCGCCGTCAACTACCGCTCCCGCCAGGAGGACGCCGCCGCGGTCGTCAAGGAGATCGAGACGGCGGGCGGCCGGGCCGCGGCCGTCGGCGCCGACGTCGCCGACCCGCAGCAGGCCGCCCGCCTGGTACAGGAGGCCACCCGCCTCCTGGGCCCCCTCGACATCCTCGTCAACAACGCGGGCACCAGCGACGACGGCCTCATCTACGACGCGCCGCCGGACGCCTGGCTGAACGTCATGAAGACCAACTTCGGCGGCGCCTGGCACTGCACCCACGCCGTCCTGGAACAGTTCATGGCCCGCGGCGACGCCACCATCGTCAACATCTCCTCCGCGATGGGCGAACGCGGCTGGATCGGCCAGGCCAACTACTCGGCCTCCAAGGGCGCGTTGAACTCCTTCACCCGCTGCGCCGCCGTCGAACTCGCCCGCTTCGGCATACGGGTCAACGCGGTCCTGGCCGGGTTCACCCCGACCGAGCTCGTGGACGGCGTGCTGCAGCGCGACGGCGGCAAGAGCATCAAACGGCAGATCCCGCTGCGCCGGTTCGCCACCGCCGGTCAGGTCGCCGCGGCCGCGGTGTTCCTGGCCGGCCCCGACTCCGGCTACACCACCGGCGAACTGCTCTGCGTGGACGGCGGGTTCTCCGCCCAGCTGGGCATCGGCCGCCCGTAACGGACGCGTGAGGGAACGGGAGAAGAGACGACGATGCGATTCCATCTGATCGACCGGATCGAGACCTGCGCGCCCCGCGAGCACATCACCGCGCGCAAGGTCACCTCCGCCGAGGAGACCTACTGGCAGGACACCGGCGACGGGCCCGCGCTGCCCTTCGGGCTGGCCCTGGAGGCCCTGTGCCAGTCCGCCACCTGGCTGATCATGCTCTCCACCGACCACCGGCTGCGCGCCGCGCTGCTGGCGGTCGGCGAGGCCACCGCGCACCGCCCGGTGCGCCCCGGCGAGGTGCTGCGCATGCACGCCACCGTCGAGTCGATGACCGAGGAGGCCGCCCTGCTGGACGGCACCGTCACCGTGGACGGCGAGAACGTCCTCGAGGCGAGCGGCATCCTGTGCGCGCTCATCGACGCCGAACGCCTCGACGACCCGGCCGCCACCCGGCGCATGGCGCACCAGCTGCAGGGCGGGGGGCCGGTCGGATGACCCGAGTAGCCATCACCGGCGTCGGCGCCGTCACCCCGCTGGGCAACGACGCCGGCACCACCTGGCAGGGCCTGGCCGCCGGCCGCAGCGGCGTCGGGCCGCTGACCACCTTCGACGCGGCCGGCTTCCCGGTGCGGATCGCCGCCCAGGTCAAGGACTTCGACCCGGCCGCGGCGATCCCGGCCCGCATCGGGCGCAAACACCTCTCCCGGGTGGGCCTGTTCGGTGTCGCGGCCGCCTGGGAGGCGCTGCGCTCCGCGCGGGCCGAGGACCTGGGGGAGGAGGTGTACGACCCCGGCGAGCGCGGGGTGGCGATGGGCGCGAGCGTCGGCCGCCCCGAGCTGCAGGCCCTCCTGGACGTCGGCCACCTGCGCGCCACCACCGGCCGCGCGGACGCGTTCTTGTGCCACCCGCCGGCCGTCACCCTCACCGACGACCAGAACGTCCCGCTCAGCGCGATGGCCCGGATGATGTCCGCGACCGGGCCGATGATCGGGATCTCCACCGCCTGCTCCGGCTCCGGGCACGCCATCGGGGAGGCCTACCGCGCCATCCAGGAGGGCGACGCCCGGCTGATGGTCGCCGGCGGCTACGACTCCCTGACCACCTGGCTCGACCTGCTCGGCTTCAGCCTGCTGGGCGCGCTGACCGACCGTCACAACGACGATCCCGAGCACGCCTCGCGGCCCTTCGACGCCGACCGCTCCGGCTTCGTGATCGGCGAGGGCGCCGTCGCCGTCGTCCTCGAGGACCTCGACGCCGCCCGCGAGCGCGGCGCGCCCGTTCTGGGCGAGGTCCTCGGCTACGGCTCCACCCTCAACGCCTGGCGCATCACCGACTCCCCGCCGGACGGCTCCGGCGCCGTCCAGGCGATGGAGGCGGCGATCGGCGAATCAGGGCTGGGCACCGCCGGCATCGACTACGTCGTCGCGCACGGCACCAGCACCCACGGCAACGACCAGTCCGAGACGGTCGCCATCAAGAAGGTCTTCGCCGACGACGCCCGCCGTCTGGTGGTCAGCGCCCCCAAGTCGATGGCCGGCCACCTCACCTCCGCCAGCCTGGGCCTGGGCGTGCTGGCCGCGCTCGGCGCGATCCGCCACTCCCTGGTCCCGCCCACCGTCAACCTCGAGCGGCCCGACCGCGGCCTGGACCTCGACTACGTGCCGCACACCGCCCGCCCGATGCCGGTGGCGGCGGCCCTGATCAACGCGTTCGCGTTCGGCGGCAGCAACACCAGCCTCGTCGTCGGCGCCCCGCGGGAGGACACATGACCACCACCGTCCCCACCGCGGGACCCACCCCCACCCCCACCCCCGCCCCTGGATCCGGCACGGGACCCGCCCCCGCCCCTGGATCCGGCGCGGGCTCCACGACGGTCACGACCGGCCCCGTTGCCGGCGCGGGTTCAACGACGGTCACGACCGGTCCCGTTGCCGCCGCCGTGCCCGGCGGCGGCCCGGGCGGCTTCGACCGGCTGCTGGAGGCCGTCGTCGGCGAGCGGGCGGCGGCCGTGCGCAACGTGCCCGCCACCCTGACCTGCTTCACCGACCACTTCCCGCGCCACCCCGTCCTGCCCGGTGTGCTGCTGCTGGAGAGCATGGCCGCGCTCGCCCGTACCGCCGCGGGCCCCGGCACCTGGCGCCTGGCCGCCGTGCGCGGCGTGCGCTTCAAGCACTTCGTCGGCCCCGGCGACCAGGTCCACCTCACCGTCGAGGTGACCGCTCACGGCCCGCACCGCACCGAGTGCCGGGCCACCGCCCGGGCCGGCGGCCGGGTGGTCGCCACCGCCCGCGTCCTGGCCCTGGTCAGCGACGAGACGACCCGGGAGGGCACAGCATGAGCGAGCAGCGCCGCCGCGTGATGGTCACCGGCATCGGCCTGATGACCGCGATCGGCCAGAGCGCCGCCGAGACCTGGCACAGCCTGCTGGAGGGCCGCTGCGGCATCGGACCGCTGCGCGCCTACGACCCCGCCCCGCTGCGCACCGGCATCGGCGCCGAGATCCCCTCCTTCACCCCCGCCCAGTGGGCCTCCCGCCGCACCCTGCGCATGCTGTGCCGCGGCGACCAGCTCGCCCTGGCCGGCGCCACCCTCGCCCTGCAGGATGCGGGCCTGGACGACGGGAGCGACCTGGGCCACCGCGCGGGCCTGTTCCTGGGCAGCAACAAGGAAATGCCCCGCATGGACGAGCTCATCGCCCAGCTGCAGGCCGTGCGCGCCGACGACGGCACCCCCGACCTGCACCGGCTGGGGCAGAGCGCCTCCTCGGTGATCGCCCCGCTGTTCTTCGTCGAGGGACTGCAGCCCGCCGCCGCCTTCCACATCTCCGAGAAGTACGGCATCCGCGGCGCCAACGCCTACTTCGCCGGCACCGCCGACTCCGGCGCGATGGCCATCGGCCGGGGCATGCGCACCGTACGCCGCGGCGAGGCCGACCTCGTGCTCGCGGGCGGCTACGACGACGCCACCGGCTGGTGGGCGATGTCCAAGATGGACGGCCTGGGCGTCCTGAGCACCCGCACCGACCTGGGCACCGAGGCCTTCAGGCCCTTCGACCGCGACCGCTCCGGCTCGGTCTTCGGCGAGGGCGCCGCCCTCCTGGTCCTGGAGGAACGCGAACACGCCCTGGCCCGCGGCGCCCGCTGCTACGCCGAGATCACCGGCTTCGGCGCCGGCAACGACTGCGTCCGCCCGCCCAGCCCCCAGCCCCGCGCCCGCGGCCTGGCCCGCGCCATCGGCCGCGCCCTCACCGATGCCGAACGGCCCTTCCCCGACGGCAGCTACATCGCCGCGCACGGCTGCGCCACCCTGCAGGGCGACGCCAGCGAGACCGTCGCCCTGCACGACGCCCTCGGCACCACCGCCAAGTCCGCCCAGATCAGCAGCGTCAAACCGCAGACCGGACACCTCGTCGGCGGCGCCGGCGCACTGAACGCGGCCGTCGCCGCCCTCGCCCTGGACAGCGGCACCGTGCCCGCCACCCTCAACCTGCACCACCCCGCCGCCGAGTGCGACCTCGACTACGTCCCCCTCACCCCCCGCCACACCCGGCCCGACAGCGCCCTGGCCCTGGCCCGCGGCCTGGAGGGCCAGGCCGTCGCCGTCGCCCTGGGACGGACCTCATGAGCGACACACCCGCAACACCCGCCATATCCGAAAGGAGTGCGGCCATGACCGACGTCCACGACCGCGCCGTACGGCCGGACACCGCGGCCCGGCCCCGGACCGTGGTGGTCTGCGGTGTCGGCGCCGTGACCGCCCAGGGCGAGGGCGCCGCCGCGCTGTGGGAGGGCATCCGGGCCGGGCATTCGGCCATCGGCCCGGTCACCGGCATGCCGATGGACGGCTACGGCACGGCCATCGGCGGCGAAGTGCCTCCGCTGTCCCGGCCCGCCTACGACTACCTGGCCGCCTTCGGCGGCAGCGAGCGGGAACCGGCCGTCGACTTCGCGCTGACCGCCGCCGCCGAAGCCCTCCGGCAGGCGGGCCTCGCGGAACTGCCCGCCGAACGCTGGGGGGTGGCGTTCGGCTCCTGCAACGGCGGCCTGCGCAGCGCCGAGAAACTCGCCCGCCGCAGCCGCGAGGGCACCGCCCTGCCCGACGACGCCCTGCACTACCTCCTGGTCCCGCCGCAGGCCATCGCCGAGGCACTCAGCGCCGCCTTCGCTCTCAAGGGACCGGCCCTGTCCGTCAACACCGCCTGCGCCTCGGGCGCACACGCCATCGCGCACGCCGCCGAGGCGATCGCCGCGGGCCGCGCGGACGCGATGCTCGCCGGCGGCAGCGACGCCTTCACCGAGACCGCGTTCGCCGGCTTCACCAGCCTCCAGTCGCTGTCCGCCAAACCCGCCGCCCCCTACTCCAAGGACCGCGACGGGCTGTCCCTGGGCGAGGGCGCGGGCATGCTGGTGCTGGCCGAGGAGTCGGTGGCCCGCGCCGCGGGCGCCCCCGTCCTGGCGGAGGTCCTCGGATACGGTCTGTCCGCCGACGGCTACCACGCCACCGCCCCGCACCCCGAGGGCGAGGGCGCCGCCCGCGCCATCCGCGGCGCCCTGAAGGCCGCCGGCATCACCCCGGGGGACGTCGGCTACATCAACGGCCACGGCACGGGAACCCCCAAGAACGACTCCGCCGAGTCCAACGCGGTGCGCGCCGCGTTCGGCGAGGCCGCCCAGAAGACCGCCCTGAGCAGCTCCAAGTCGATGATCGGCCACCTGCTGGGCGCGGCCGGCGCGGTCGAGGCCATCGTCACCGTCAAGGCCCTGGTCGAACAGATCGCCCCGCCGACCGCCAACTTCACCGGCACCGACCCCAAGTGCGGCCTGGACGCGGTCCCCGACACCGGCCGCGAACTGGCCATGAACGCCGCCCTGTCCAACAACTTCGCCTTCGCCGGCGCGAATGCCTGCGTCGCCTTCGGCTGGCCCTCCGGACGGCGCTTCACCGTCCCCGCCCCGCCCGCCGCCGAGAAGGTCGTCATCACCGGGGGCGCCGCCCTCACCCCCGCCGGCGCAGGACTTGAGGCGCTGTGGGAGGCCTGGCGGCAGGGGCGGCGGCTGGGCGCCGACGAGGACGGCCTGCGCGTGGCCCGCGCCGTCTTCGACCCCGCCGCCCACATCGGCGCCCGCGACCGGCGCCGCATGGACCGCCTCTCCCAGCTCGCCGTCGCCTCCTGCCGCGCCGCCCTCGCCCACGCCGGCCTCAGGGCCGACGAGCACACCGGGGTCGTCCTGGGCACCGGACTGGGCCCGATGCGCAGCATCGAGGACTTCCTGCTGCCGGTGCTGGGCGGCTGCCCCGCCCACGGCAGCCCCGCCGTCTTCCCCAACACCGTCTTCAACGCCGCCGCCGGCCAGGTCGCCATGCACGTCGGCGCCAAGGGCCCCACCTCCACCGTCACCACCGGCCACGCCGCCGGCGCCTCCGCCCTGACCGTCGCCCACGACCTGCTGCTGCAGCACCGCGCCGAGGCGGTGCTGTGCCCGGCGGTCGAGGACCTCTCCCCGGGCGTGCTGGCCGCCTACCGCGGACTGCCGCTGTTCGACGACGCCGGCTACACCCTGGCCGAGGCCGGCATCGCCCTCGTCCTGGAACGCGAATCCAGCGCCCGCGCCCGCGGCGCCCGCATCCTGGCCGAGTTCGCCGGCCACGGCGCCGCCGGCGACGCGGCCGGCATCGGCCGCTGGAACGCCCAGGGCGAGGGCGTCGAGCGCGCCATGCACGCCGCCCTCGCCCACGCCGGCCTCACCCCCGGCGAGCTGACCGGCATCTGGGCCAACGCCGCCGGCCTCACCCGCGCGGACGCCCCCGAGGCCCTCGCCACCGGCCGGCTGGCCGCCGAGGCCCGCTGCCCGGTGCACACCCCCAAACAGACCCTGGGCGAACCGGTCGGCGCGGGCGCCCACATGGCCGCCCTCCTCGCCCTCACCGCCTGGACCACCCCGGCAAGCGGGGTGGCGGCGGGACCGGTGCTCATCAACAGCTCCTCGCTCGGCGGCACCCACATCAGCCTCGTCCTGCGTCCCGCAACGGAGAACTGACCATGCCCCACACCCCGGCCGCCCCGCCCGCCGAACCCCGCGCACGCCATGTCTCGGTCCTGGCCACCGGCGCCCACCTGCCGGGCGAGGCCCTCGACAACGACGCCCTGGCCCGCTTCTGCGGCCCGCTGCCCGCCGACGTCCTGGACGGCATCCAGGTCAAGCGCCGGCACTGGATGGTCGACCCGGCCACCGGCGCCCACACCACCAGCACCTCGCAGATGGCCACCGCCGCCGCCCGCCAGGCCCTCGAGCGGGCCGGCGTCCAGGCCGGCGAGATCGACCTGATCGTCCTGTCCACCGCCAGCCCCGACTACCTCCTGCCCGTGGCCGCCACCTACGTCCAGCAGCAGCTCGGCCTGGAGGACTGCGCGGTCATCGAGGTCCGCGCCGGCTGCGTGGGCGCCGTCCAGGCCCACGACATCGCCCGCCGCCTGCTCGCCGACGGCACCTACACCACCGCCCTGGTCATCGGCGCCGAGGCCGTCTCCCCGCTGCTGGCCCCCGTCTTCCTGGGCCGCGACCCCGAACGCGTACGCATGCGCGACCGGCTGACCGTCTACACCTTCGGCGACGGCGCCGGCGCCCTGGTGCTGCGCGCCGGCGAGGAGGGCTCCGCCCACGGCCGCCCGCGCCCCGTCTTCGCCACCCGCTCCCTGGGCGGCGCCCGCAAACCCGGCATGCTCATCGTCGGCGGCGGCACCGACGCCCCCCTCGCCGAACAGCAGCGCCGCCCCCGCCTGATGGACATCCGCCTCGACATCCCCGGCACCGCCCAGTTCGGCCCCCGCGTCTTCGTCGAGGGCATCCACGACCTGCTCACCCGCTCCCGCCTGGCCCTGGCCGACCTCGACGCGTGCGTGCTGCCCGAGGGCAACGCCGAGTACTTCGCCAGCGAGTACGCCGCCGCCGGGCTGTCGCCCGCCGACCAGGCCACCCTGAGCAAAACCATCGTGGAGAACCTCACCGACGTCGGCGCCACCGGCTCCGCCGCCGTCCCCCTCGCCCTCGACGCCGGCTGGCGCGAGGGCCGCATCCGCCCCGGCGACACGGTCCTGCTGCTGGCCATCGAGGCCAGCCGCTACCTGTACGCGGGCCTCACCCTCACCTGGGACGCCCCCTTCCCCGGCCACTGACCGCCCCGCGCCCCCGACCCCGCCCCTGCGCCCCCGCACCCGCGGGACGCCGAGACCGAAGGACGAGAGAACGTGTCGATACAAGAGACGGAGCGCACCGCCCGCAGCGTGGAGGAACGCAACAAGAAGACCATCCGCCGGGTCTTCGACGCCTTCGTCAACCAGGGCGACTTCTCCGTCGTCGACGAGATCTACAGCCCCCACATGATCGACCACCAGCCGCTGCCCGGCGCCCCCGAAGGCCTCGAAGGCGTCCGCTACACCATCGCCGGCCTGCGCGAGGGCTTCCCCGACCTGCACGTGACCATCGAGGACATGAGCGCCCACGGCGACCACGTCGTCATCCACAACACCTGGCGCGGCACCCACCTCGGCGACTTCCTCGGCGCGCCGCCCACCGGACAGGCCATCGAGTTCACCGGCGTCGTGGTGTGGCGGCTGCTGGCCGACGGCCTGATCGCCGAACGCTGGGGCATCGGCGTGGAGTCCAACATGCTGGCCGTGCTCGGCCTGCGCCGGCTCGCCCCCGCCGCCCGCAACGGCGCCCGCGCCGCGGCCCGCCGCACCGTCACGAGCGCCGGCGCCCTGCTGCCGCTGCCGCCCGGCGCCGCCGGCGCCTGGCACGCCCTTGAGGCCGAGCTCGCCGGAGAGCGGCTGCGCGCCTACGAGGCCTCCCGGCGCCGCGCGGGCATCCTCCAGGAGTCCTTCGCCCTCCAGCCCCTGGGCGGCCAGGACGTGCTGGTCCACCGGATCGAGGCCCGCGACCCGCAGGGCGCCGCCCGCCGGCTGGCGGCCTCCGCCGACCCCTTCGACTCCTGGCTGCGCCAGGAAGCGGCCGCGGTGCTGGGCACCGACCCGTGGACCCACCTCGCCGCCAACGCCGCCCCGGCGGGCCACACCTGGATGTCCGTCACCAGCGAACTGACCACCGCCGGCTGACTGCCGTCCGAGCACCGGGGGACCGGCACCCCACCACTTCTCTAGCAAAGACACCGACACTGTCACTGCTAGACGCTCACTGCTGGACGACAACCGCCCCGTGCACGGCTCAGGAAGGAACCGATGATGCGGCAACGAAAACTCGGCAGCCAGGGGCTGGAGGTCTCCGAGCAGGGACTCGGCTGCATGGGCATGACCTTCGCCTACGGGCCCGCCGACGACCGGGAAGCCCTGCGCACCGCGCACCGCGCCCTGGAACTGGGCGTGAACCTCCTGGACACCGCGGACTTCTACGGCCCGCACAGCAACGAGGAGTTCGTCGCCCGCGTCATCGCCGGCCGCCGCGACAGCATCACCGTCTCCTCCAAGGTCGGCAACGAAGTCACCGCCGACGGCACCATCACCGGCCGCCTCAACGGCCGCCCCGACTACATCCGCACCTCCATCGACGCCACCCTGCGCCGGCTGGGCACCGACCGCCTCGACCTGTACTACCTGCACCGCGTCGACCCCGCCGTCCCCGTCGAGGAATCCACCGGCGCACTCGCCGACCTCGTCACCGCCGGCAAGGTCCGCCACCTCGGCATCTGCGAGGCGTCCGCCGCCACCATCCGCCGCGCCCACGCCGTGCACCCGCTCACCGCCGTACAGACCGAGTACTCCCTGTCCACCCGCGACGTCGAGGCCAACGGCGTCCTTGCGGCCGTCCGCGAACTGGGCATCGGCTTCGTCGGCTACAGCCCGCTGGGCCGCGGCCTGCTCACCGGAGCCATCCGCAGCCTCGACGCCCTCGCCGCACACGACTTCCGCCGCGTCGTGCCCCGCTTCCAGCAGGGCAACCTCGAGACGAACCTCCACATCGTGGAGCGGCTGCAGGCACTGGCCGCCGCCAAGAAGATCACCGCCGGACAGCTCGCGCTGGCCTGGGTGCTCGCCCAGGGCGACGACATCGTCGCCATCCCCGGCACCAAACGCGTCACCTACCTGGAAGAGAACCTCGCCGCCTGCGCCGTCGAACTGAGCGCGGCCGACCTCGCCGCCCTCGACGAGATCGCCCCCCACGGCTCCACGGCGGGCGACCGCTACCCCGTCGGTGCCATGGCCACCCTCGACGGCTGACCCCCGACCCCGGCCCGCGGGCCCTCGAAGGCGAAGTGAGTGCGATAACCATGGCGAACATCACGATCATCGGCGGCGGACTGGCCGGCCTGACCGCGGCGATCTCCGCCGCCGAACAGGGCGCCCGCGTCACCGTCCACGAGGCCCACTCCCACACCGGCGGCCGCGCCCGCTCGGCCGCCGGCCCCTACGTCACCAACGACGGGCCGCACACCTTCTTCGACAACGGCGACGCCTGGCACTGGCTGCTGCAGCGCGGACTGGCCGGCCGCTACGTGCGGCTGTCCTTCCACGAGTGGACCCGGATGCGCTTCCGCCACCAGGGCCGGCTGCGGATGACCCTGCCGTCCGGCTACATGAAGATGACCTGGCGCCACCGCGGCATCGAGGTCCCCATCGACCGCTCCTTCCAGGACTGGGCCAGCGAACGCTTCGCCCAGCAGACCGTGAACGAGGCCCTCGGCTTCCTCGGCCCGATCCTCTTCGACGGCGACCCCGGACGGCTGTCGGCGGCCTTCGTGTGGGAGCGGCTGCTGCGCGTGGGCACCCCCCGCTTCCCGCTGCCCAGCCGCTACTTCATCGGCGGCTGGGGCGCGCTGATCGCCCGCATGGAACGCGTCGCCCGCGCCCGCGGCGTGGTCATCGAGACCAACTCACGGCTGAGCGAACTGCCCACCGGCGGACCGGTGATCGTGGCGACCTCGCTGGCCTCCGCACGCAGCCTGCTCCGCGACCCCGCCCTTGAATGGCCCAGCGGCACCGCCGCCCTGCTGGACATGGCCGTCACCCACTCCAAGAAGGACGGCAACGTCTCCTTCGACATGGACGAGGGCGGCTTCACCTCCCAGTACTCCGACCACGACCCCTCCCTCGCCCCCAAGGGCCAGGCCCTCTTCCAGGGACAGATGCCACTACGGCCCGGCGAGTCGAAGGCCGACGCCCTGGCCCGGCTGGAGAAACTCTTCGACCTGACCACCCCCGGCTGGCGCACCCGCATCCTGTGGCGCCGCGAAGGCGTCTCCCGCGGCCGCACCGGCGCCCTGGACCTGCCCGGCCTCAGCTGGCGGGACCGGCCCGCCATCGACCGCGGGGACGGCGTGTACCTGGCCGGCGACAGCGTCGCCGCCCCCGGCATCCTCGCCGAGACCTCCATCAACAGCGCCCTGCGGGCCGCCCGACTCGCCGTGCACGCCCGCCCGGCGGCACACCGCTCCGCGGCGCTCGGGCGTTGAGTCCCCCTCCGCGTCCCACCCCACCCTGTTAGGGAGCGCAGCACATGAGAATCACCCTGTCCGAGCGCGGCACCCCGGACTGGCAGACCGCCGCGGACCTTGCCCGGCTGGTGTTCGCCAAGCAGTACCAGGCGAGCATCTCGCCCGACCCGGACGGCTTCCTCGCCTTCTTCGAGACCGCCGCCGACGGCCAGGAGGAAGTCCTCGCCTGCGCGGGCCTGTCCTTCCCCGAGGAAGAGAACATCCTGCTCGAGCGCTACCTCGACGCCCCCGTCGAAGACGTCATCACCCGGGCCGTGGGCGCCCCCGTCAAACGCTCCCAGGTCCTGCAGATCGGCTCCATCGCCTCGGTACGGCCCGCCGCCGGCGCCGAGATCATCAAGGCGATCCCGCTGATCATGGCCTGCCTGGGCCGCCCGTACGCGGTGATGACCATGACCGGCCGGCTCGCCGCCCTCATGCAGCGCCTGGGCTGCGTCTTCCACCCCCTGGCCGACGCCAGCGCGGAACGCCTGCCCGAAGGCGAACGGGCCGCCTGGGGCTCCTACTACGACACCCGGCCCGTCGTCGGCTACGCCGAGGCCGCCGAGCAGTCCACCCTGCTGCTGGCCGCCATCGGCCGCTACTGCTTCACCTCGGTCGACATGCGGCTGCTGAGCAACCGCCCGCAGCAGGGGGTGCTCACCCGTGCCGCCTGACACCCCCACCCGCCTCTCTCTCGCCCAGGGGCTCCTGGAGCGGGCCGGCAGCGACGCCGTCATGGTCCGCGTGCTGGCCGCCGACGGCTCCGCGCCCGACGCCTGGAGCTACCGCGACCTGACCGGCGCCGCCCTCACCCTGGCCGCCCAACTCCAGGAAAAGGCCCAGGCGCTGGGCCGGCCGGCCCGGGTGGGACTGCTCGCGGAGAACTCGCCCGAATGGGTCGCCGCCGACCTGGCCGCCCTGTTCGCCGGCGCCGTCGAGATCCCCGTCCCCACCGCCTTCACCGCCCAGCAGGCCGCCTCCCTCCTGCAGAGCGCCGACCTGTGCCTCACCGACGCCGCGGGCGAAGCCGCCCTGGCCCGCTGGCGCACCAGCACCCCCCAGCCCGTCCTCCCGGACGGCTGCCCCGCCCTTCCCCTCGACCTGCCCGCCCTTACCCGCGCACCCCGCCCCGCCACGCCCCCGCAGATCCCCGCACACGACCAGATCGTCAAGGTCATCCACACCTCCGGCACCACCTCCGCCCCCAAAGGCGTCCAGATCCGCCGGCACGGCCTGGACGAACTCCTCACCTCACTGCGCGCCCGCACCCGCCCGGAGATCTTCGAGCGCTACCTGTCCATCGTCCCGCTCAGCCTCCTCATCGAGCAGGTCGCCGGCCTCTACATGCCCTTCCTGGCAGGCGGTTCGGTGTCCTTCCTGCCGCCGGGCACCGCCCTGGTCGGCACCGCCGCCGACGCCGCCCCCCGCATGCTCACCCTGCTGCGAGCGGCCCGCCCCACCGCCCTGGTCGTGCCGCCCACCGTCGCCGGCCTCTTCCTCGCCCTGTGCGACCAGCAGCCCGCCGAGAGCGTCACCGAGCGCCACCGGCGGATCTTCGGACACGACGGGCCGGTCTTCATCGCCTGCGGCGGCGCCCCCGTCCCCCCGGAGATCCTCCAGCGCCTCGACGCCTACGGACTGACCGTCCACGAGGGCTACGGACTGAGCGAGAACTCCTCCGTGGTGTCCTGGAACTTCCCCGGCGCCGTCCGCTTCGGCACCGTCGGCCGCCCCCTGGACCACGTGCACGCCGAACTCGCCGACGACGGCGAACTCCTCATCCGCAGCACCTCCCTGTTCGCCGGCTACACCCGCGAGGACCCCTCCAGCGTCGTCGTCGACGACCAGGGCCGCCTGCACACCGGCGACCTCGCCGAGATCGACGCCGACGGCTATCTGCGGATCACCGGACGCAAGAAGAACCTCGTCATCACCGCGGGCGGCCGCAACGTGGCCCCCGAATGGGTCGAGGCCCGCTACCGCGAACTCGGCTTCGTCCGCGAGGCCGCCGTCGTCGCCGACGGCCTCGACCAGGTCCACGGCCTGTTCGTCATCGACGCCGGCCTCGACCCCGCAACCGCCCGCCGCGAGATCACCGACTTCGGCCGGCGAAAACTCTCCGGCATCGAACGCGCCGCCGTCGTCCACCTCATGTCCGAGGACGACCCCGCCTACGCCACCTGCTTCACCGTCACCGGACGCCCCCGCCGCGACGTCGTGCGCGCGCACGTCCTCGACCAGCCCCCCACCCCCGCCGCGGCCGCGGCCCCTGAGACCAAGGAGAAGGCATGAGCACGGCTGTGAAGACCACCCCCTACGGCACCGGCAGCGGCCTGCTGGTCGAACCCGCGGGCCCCGGCGGCCTCGACGGCATCGACCCCAAGGAACTGCGCGACCTGCTCTCCCAGGCCGGCTTCCTGCTGCTGCGCGGCTTCGGCGCGGACATGGACGCCTTCACCGCCCTGGTGCAGCACACCTCCACCTCCACCACCCTCGACCCCGCCCGCGACTTCTACTCCGAGGTCGCCCAGAAGGTCGACGCCGGCTTCGACGAGGTGGGCCTGCACACCGAGAACGGCAACAGCCCCTTCCGCTCCCACCTCGCCTGGTTCTTCTGCGAGAAGGCCGCCTCCTCCGGCTCCCAGACCACCGTCTGCGACGGCTACCGCGTCTGGGACGCCCTCAGCCCCCGGGCCCGCACCGCGTTCGCGGCCCAGGACATCGTCTACAGCCGCTACGTCGCCGAGCCGCAGTGGCGGGCGATGGCCCACCACCTGCTGGGCCGCACCAAGCCCGCCGACGAGATCGGCGTCGAAGAACTCCTCGCGCTGGCAGGCCAGTTGCCGGGCACCGAGATCGTGCCGCAGGACGACGGCGGGGTGCGCTACTCCTTCACCACCCCCGCGGCCGGCACCACCGTGTTCGGGCCGCGCCCCTCCTTCGCCAACAGCATCCTGGGCCCCTCCTTCAACTACGAGAAGCCCACCATCACCTTCGCCGACGGCACCGCCCTGTCCCCGCAGCTGCTGGCCGAGGTCGAAGAGGTGACCGCCCGCCTCACCGAGAACCTCGACTGGCAGGACGGCGACGCCGCCGTCATCGACAACACCCGCGTCATGCACGGCCGGCGCGCCATCACCGACCCCCACCGCACCATCTACAACGCCCTCAGCTACATCGAGGCACCCGCCGCCTGACCGGGCCGCCCCTCCCGCCCCCACCCCGCCGACGCAACGCAAGAAGAAGCAGCAGCAGGAGGAGCAGGGGCAAGGGGGGCGGGAGGCAGATCCATCCGAGAGGGAGCCATGACCACCGACCACACCGCCGCCCCCCGCACGACGGACACCGCACCCGCCGGCGCCGCAGCGGATCCCCGCCGCTGGCGCCTGCTCGTCTTCGTCGCCCTCGCCCAGTTCATGGTGCTCCTCGACACCACCGTGGTGAACCTCGCCCTGCCCGCCATCCAGGCCGACCTCAAGGCCGGCGCCACCGCCGTCGAATGGGTGCTGACCGCCTACATCCTGTGCTTCGGCGGCCTCATGCTGCTCGGCGGCCGCACCGCCGACCGCTGGGGCAGGCGCCGCACCTTCCTCCTCGGCGCCCTGCTGTTCACCGCCGCCTCCCTGCTGTGCGGACTCGCCCAGGGCGCCGGCCTGCTGATCGCCGCCCGCGCCCTGCAGGGCTGCGGCGCCGCCTTCCTCTCACCGGCCGCGATGTCCCTGGTCACCACCACCTTCCCCAAGGGCCGCGAACGCACCACCGCGCTCGCCGTGTGGGCCGCGCTGGCCGGCCTCGGCGGCACCCTCGGCGTCATCGCCGGCGGCCTGATCACCGACAGCCTCAGCTGGCGCTGGATCTTCTACATCAACCTGCCCTTCGGGATCGTCGCCGTCGCCGGCGTCCTGCTGCTGTCCCGGGGCCGCCCCGAGACCCGTATCCGCGGCTCGCGTCCCGACATCGCCGGCGCCGTCACCGTCACCGCGGGCCTGGCCGCCCTCGTCTACGCCATCGTCAACATCCAGGACCACGGCGCCGCCTCCACGCCCTACGTCCTGGCCCCGGCCGCCGCCTCCCTCGCCCTGCTCGCCGCGTTCGTCCTGATCGAACGCCGCACCCCCGACCCGCTGATGCCGCTGCACCTGTTCGCCACCCGCTCCCTGGCCACCGCCGGCCTGGGCCGCGTCCTGACCAGCGGCGTACAGGCGTCCGTGCTCTTCCTGTGCAGCTACTACCTGCAGCGCACCCTGGGCTACTCCACCCTCAGGTCCGGGTTCGCGTTCCTGCCACTGGGCGTCGTCGCCATCCTCGTCACCGCCCCCGCCACCCGCATCATGCACAAGGCCGGCCCCCGCCCCGTCTACCTCGCCGGCGCCGCCGGCTCCGTCCTCGGCCTGATCCTGCTCACCCAGGCCCCGCAGCACGGCACCTACCTGCTGCACCTGCTGCCCGCCCTGCTCATCCTCGGCGCGTCCATGCAGTGCTGCGGCATCCCCGTCAACGTGCACGGCGTCTCCGACATCCCCGCCCGCCAGCAGGGCATCGCCTCCGGCGTCCTGGTCGCCGCCTTCCAGGTCGGCGCCTCCCTCGGCGTGGCCACCGTCGCCACCAGCGCCCTGACCCGCACCACCCACGAACTCACCCACCGCACCACCCCCGCCCTGGCCTGGCTGGACGGCCTCCACCTCGGCTTCTGGATCGCCACCGGCATCGGCGTCCTCAACCTGCTCACCGCCTACTTCGGACTGCCCCGCCACCACACCGCCCCCGCCCCGGCCGGCCCCCGCACCGCCTGACCACCCCCCAGCCCCCGACAGACACGGAGAGGCCCATGGCACGCCCCGGAGACACCCTCCACCTCGGCAAGGACAAGCTCACCTTCCTGACCACCGCCGCCGAAACCGACGGCGCCTTCGTCGAAGTCGAAGTCGAATACGCCCCCGCCGTCATCAAACCGCCCCAGCACTACCACCCCCGCCAGACCGAACACATGCGCCTTGAAAGCGGCCGCCTGAGCCTCCAGCTCGACGGCGTCCTGCACGAGTACGAACAAGGCGCCGACTTCTACATCCCGCCGGGCGCCGTCCACTCCATGTGGAACCCCGGCCCCGAACCCACCCGGGTCATCTGGCGCACCACCCCCGCCTACCGGACCGAAACCGTCTTCGAGACCCTCTGGGGCCTGACCAACGAAGGCCGGCTGCGCCCCGACGGCACCCCCCGCCTGCAGATGCCGCTGCTCGCCCTCGCCTTCCGCGACGAGTACCGCGTCGTCACCGGCCGCCCCTACCCCCTCGACACGGCCCTGTGCCTGCTGCTCTCCCCGCTCTCCCTGGCCTGCGGCTACCGCCCCACCTACCGCCCGCCCCGCAACACCGCGACCCTCCAGCCCACCGCCTGAACACACCGCCGCAGGCCCGGAGTTCGAGCCGGACCCCAGGGCGCAGCGAGCCGTGCGCCCTAGCGTCGGCCCCAACCGACATACGGCCGATGCGTGGAGGAATGGTCATGGCCACCGAAGCACACGAATTCACCCTGCCCGGCGCGGATCTCCCGCAGCCCGACGCCGAACTGCGCAAGAAGCGCGAGGCGGTCGTCCTGCAGCACACGGTCGCCGAGATCGCCTGGGACATCGACGGCGTGCTGGCCACCTTCCCGCGCGGCGGCGTCTACCGCATCCAGGCCTTCGAAGAGGGCCCGCTGATCGGCGAAGAAGCCATCAAGAAGGGCTACTTCGCCGACCTCAAGGCCGCCTTCCCCGACCTCGAGCACGAACTGCACCACGTGCACCACACGCCCACCGCCGTGATCCTCGAGGCACAGGCCCGCGGCAGGCAGCAGGCCGACTGGCGCGGCATCCCCAACCGCGGCAAGTCCATCGACGCCCCCGTCGCCGTCTTCTTCCACTTCGACGGCGACGTCCTCATCGACGAGACCCTCTACTTCGACATCGCCACCTTCCAGCGCCAGCTCGCCTGACCCCCTCCCTCTCCGCGGGCGCGGCGCGGCGCGGCCCGGATACCGGTGGCCGGTATCCGGGCCGCGCCGCGCCGCGCCCGCGTGTGCCGAGCGGGACTCGAGGAGGACTTGAGCAGACGTCCGTAGCGTCGACGGCGCCGTACCGGCCCGCGCGCGGGCACCAGGGCGCCGCGGGCCGGACCGGTCACGGCGATGAGCATCTCGCACGACCCGCCTCCAGAAAGGATGCTCGGATGAGCACCGTCAACCCCCCATCCCCGGGCGGTGAAACCAGGAGGGTGGTCTTCTGGGCCATTCTCACCACCAGCCTCGCCTCGTTCATGGCGGGACTGGACAACCTCGTCATCATCACGGCGCTGCCCACCATCCGCGAGAAACTCGGCGGCAGCCTCACCGACCTGGAATGGACGGTCAACGCCTACACCCTGTCCTTCGCGGTCCTGATGATGTTCGGCGCCGCCCTCGGCGACCGCTTCGGCCGCCGCAAGGTCTTCAGCCTGGGCCTGCTGCTGTTCACCGCCGCCTCCGCGGCCGCCGCCCTCGCGCCCGGCATCAACGAACTCGTCGCCGCCCGCGCCGTCCAGGGCGTCGGCGCGGCCATCATCATGCCGCTGTCGGTGACCCTGCTGACCGCCGCCGTGCCCGCCGAGAAACGCGGCGCGGCCCTGGGCATCTGGGGCGCCGTCAACGGACTGTCCATCGCCGCCGGCCCGCTGGTGGGCGGCGCCATCGTCGAGCACCTGTCCTGGCAGTGGATCTTCTGGCTGAACGTGCCGATCGGCCTGGCCCTTGCCCCGCTGTCCTTCCGCAAGCTCGCCGAGAGCCGCATCGCCCACTCCCGCCTGGACGCCGTCGGCACCGCCCTGGCCAGCCTGGGCCTGTTCGGCATCGTGCTGGGCCTCATCAAGGGCCACGGAGACGGCTGGACATCCCCCAGGTCCTGGGCGCGCTGATCGGCGGCACCGCCGTGATGGCCCTGTTCGTGGTGTGGGAGAACCGCACCGAACACCCGATGGTGCCGATGCGGATGTTCCGCAACCGCGCCTTCACCGCGATCAACCTGGCCGGCGCCCTCATGTCGGTCGGCATGTTCGGCGCGATCTTCCTGATGACCCAGTTCCTGCAGAACATCCAGGGCTACACCGCCATGCAGGCCGGCGTACGGCTGCTGGCCTGGACCGCCATGCCAATGGTGGTCGCCCCCATCGGCGGCATGGTCTCCGACCGCATCGGCGGCAAACCCGTGGTCACCCTCGGCCTCGCCATGATGACCGCCGGCATGGTCTATTGGGCCTTCGTCCTCAAGCCGGACGTCTCCTACGCCGCCCAGCTGCCCTCCCTGATGATCTGCGGCGCCGGCATGGCCCTGTTCTACGCCCCGCTGATGAACCTCACCATGGGCTCGGTCGCCGAACACGAACAGGGCATCGCCTCCGGCGTCACCGCCGCCACCCGCGAGGTCGGCGCCGCCCTCGGTGTGGCCCTGCTCGCCTCCATCTTCAGCGCCAACGGCGGCTACGCCTCACCGCGCAACTTCGTCGACGGCCTGGTGCCCGCCATGTGGGTGGGCGCCGCCGCGGTGGCCCTCGCCACCTTCGCCATGCTGGGGGCCCCCTCCCGCCGGCGCGCCGCCGCGAGCGCCCCCGTCGCGCAGGCCGCCCCCGCGCAGGAGAGCGCACCGGCCCCCCTGCACTGACCTGGCGCCGGGCCGGCGCCACCCGTGGGGTGGCGCCGGCCCGGCGCTATCCCGTGAACCGGCGCCCCAACGCCCCGACGAACCGAGGACGCGTGACTACTCCCCCTCGTGAACGAGGGGGCTTCTCGTCAAGCTGGTTGGGCTTGACGACGGGCCAGCCCGGCCCGCAGTACGTTGGAAGCCCCTACGACGTCGGCGTGTGCGGTGTGGCCGCAGGCCTGGCAGTGGAACTTTTCCTGGGTAGGCCGGTTCTCCTTGGCGACGTGCCCGCAGTCGGGGCAGGTGCGGGAGGTGTTGCGGGGATCCACGGCGATCACTTCCCGTCCGGCACCTTCCGCCTTGGCGGCCAGGATCGCGAGGAACACCCCCACCCGGCGTCGGCGATGCTTCGGTTGAGTCCGGCCTTCGCCGCGGCTCCGTTCGGGGCGTAGGTTCCGTCCCCGTTCGGGCGCGGCTCGGGGGCCTTGCTCATGTTGCGGATCTTGAGGTCTTCGTGCGCGATCAGATCGTTGTCGCGGACGAGACCGAGCGCGGTCTTGTGTGCGTGGTCGAGGCGTTGGCGGCGCACCTTGCGGTGCAGGGTGGCGACGCGTTCCACGGCCTTGCGTCGTCGCTTCGACCCGCGCTTGCTGCGGGCGAGGGCCCGTTGCGCTGCCTCCAGCTTTTTCGCGGCGTTGCGGCTGTGGCGCGGGTTGTCGACGTGCCGGCCGTCGGAGGTGGTCAGAAACGAGGCGATCCCCAGATCGATACCGACCACGGCTCCGGTCGCGGGGAGCGGTTCGGGCGGTGCCTGGTCGGCCGTGAGGATCACGTACCAGCGGCGCCCTTCACGCTTGACGGAAACGGTCTTGACCTTCCCGGCCACCGGCCGGTGCTGCTTGACCTTGACGTGCCCGACGCCCTGGAAGCGGACACGGGTCTGCGGATCGTGCGGCGTGGAGTCCCACCGGCAGCCGTCCCCGTCCTTGGGGAAGTCCACCGTGTCGAACCGGCGCACACCCCGGAACCTGGGGTAGCCGGGAGCCTCACCGGACTTGATGCGGCGGAAGAACGCGGTGAACGCCTTGTCCAGGCGGCGCAACGTCGCCTGCTGCGAGGAGAAAGACCACCGGCCCTGACGCTCCGGATCGAACGCCCGAATGTCCTTGAGCTGTCCGGACTGCCGGCCGTAGCGCACGGTCGTCCTCGACGCGTGCCGGTACGCGGACCGCCTCTCTTCAAGCGCCCCGTTGTAGAGGGAGCAGTGATCCCGCAGCATCTCGCCCAACGCCTGGGTCTGACGCATGGTCGGATACAGAAGGAACTTGTACGCGCGGATCAATGGAGTCACCCCCTCCAACTCGTGTGATCAACGTAGTGCACGCCACTGACAACGGCGGTCCGCCTAGCGGCGAATCGCCGCCCCTTGCCCCGCTCCGCGGGAGCTTCGTTTCACCCCCCGGCTGAAGCCGGGGGTACCCACGAAGGAGACAGGATGGCCATTGAGGAGATGAAGGTCCACGACGCCTTCCGGATCACACCGTCGCAACTGCCGGACAACCGGGGCCTGTTCTTCGAGGCCTGGCGGCTGGGCGGCCTCACGGCGGCCGGCGGCCAGCCGTTCACCGTCCGGCAGGTCAACTTCTCCGTCTCCCGGCGCAATACGCTGCGCGGCATCCACGGCACCACCCTGCCGCCGGGCCAGGCGAAGCTGGTGACCTGTGTGCGCGGCGCCGCCCTGGACGTGGTCGTCGACCTGCGCGTCGGCTCCCCGACGTTCGGCATGTTCGACACCACCCTGCAGGAAGCCGGCTCCGGCATCGGCGTCTACCTTGCCGACGGCCTCGGCCACGCCTTCCTCGCCCTGAGCGACGACACCTGCATGAACTACCTGTGCTCCGAGGAGTACGTGCCCGGCACCATGGTCGACATCCAGGCCCTCGACCCCGACATCGGCATCCCCTGGAACACCACCGGACAACTCATCCGCTCCGACAAGGACACCCACGCCCCCAGCCTCTCCGAGGCCGCCGCCCGCGGCCTGCTGCCCACCTACGAACAGGCCCTCGCCTCCTACCGCACCGCTGTCCCCGGCAGCCGTCACCCGTGACCGGGCCACCGTGTACGGAGTCCGCAGCCCGATTCAAGGACCTGCTACACGTGCTGGCCGACGCGCACCAGCGCCAGTACTTTTACCTGGCCCGTATCCGGTCCTGGTCCGAGGCGGACCGCACCGGTCCGGAGTTCGCCGACCCGGACCGCGGCGAGTACCGGCTCGAGGAAGTCCCGCTGAGCATCCAGGCGCTCGACGCCCTCAGCCTGGAGCCGGGGGAGCACCTCTCGCTGGAGAAAGGATGTGTTTGGGCTGTGGCGCCGGGGCGCGAGCTGGGTCAGCCGCGGAGCGCGGTGGTTTCGCGGGTGAACTGGCGGTGGCCGATCAGCTTGTAGGCCAAACGGGCTGGGGCGGGTATGACCTGCATGAACCTCTGGCGTTCCGCGTCGTTGGCTTCCTCGGTGATGTGGCCGAGGATGACCAGTCGCCGGGTGAGCGGGATCGCGCTCATGCCGTGCTTGCCGAGTGCGTCCCATTCGCTTTGCGTCAGGGTGACCGAGACGACCGGGAGCAGCTTCTGCTCCTCCTCGGCCAGGTGATCGATCAGTGTCGGCATCGTGGCTTCGATGCGGGCGGCCATCTTCTCGCCGGTGGCTGCGTCGGCGGTCGCTGTCCACACCGGCAGTTCCGCGTTGACGGCTGTGACGGTGTCGTCGACCTGCACGTGCTGTGCGTCCATCCGGTCCATCAGATCCCGGTCGAGCGTGGTTCGCTTGCGCAGCAAGGGAAAGAGCAGTTCGTCCTCGCCGGTGTGGTGCGTGTGCAGGAAGTCCAGCATCTCCCGGGCGTGCGCGCCGATGACCTTTGATCGTGCACGGTCGTTGGCCGCGGAGCGAAACAGTCGGGGGAGTTGGCCGAACTCGCGCCGGATGACACGGTGGATCAGAACCATCTCGTGGGTGTCGACCCCGGGGCCGGAGGTCCTCACCGTGACTCCTCGATGGTTGCGGCGTTCTGGACGGCTTCGGGAGCGGGGAACTCGTTGTGGTGGGCCTGGGCCCAGTCGGTAAAGCTGCGTGCCGGGCGGCCAGTGACTGCGGTGATGTCGCCTGTCGGCTCGGAGTTATACGGTTCCACGGTGGAGCGGAAGAGCTCGATGACGGCGTGCGCGAGCTCCTTGGGCATGCCATAGGACACCATCTGCGCGAGCGTGCTGGCCGGGTCGGCTTCGGCGTAGCGCAGGTCGCGGCCCAGCACCTGGTTGAGGATTGCGACCTGGTCGGAGGGGCTGAGCGGTTCGGGGCCGGTGAGCTCGTAGACGTGGTGATTGTGGCCGTCTTGGGTGAGGCAGGCCGCGGCGACCGCTGCGATGTCCGCCGGGTCGACGACAGCTGCCCGGCCAACGGCGAACGGGGCGTACACGACCTGATCGGCCGCGACCATTCCCGCCCAGTTGAGCGCGTTGGACATGAACGCGGTGGGCCGCAGGAACGTCCACCCGATGCCGCTGTCGCGGATCGCCTCCTCGCCAGCCCGGTGCAAGGTGGTGATCGGGTCGGTGGCGTCGTGTCCGACGTTGCGTACGGACAGCTTGACGATCCGCTCCACGCCCGCTCGCTGCGCCGCGGCTATGAGCCGGTGATCGTGGGCGGCGATGTGGAGCCCGTCGGTTAGCAAGAACACCGCGTGTACACCGTCCAGCACGGGTGCCAGATCGCTGTCACCGAGGTCGGCCACCACTTTCTGGGCGCCGTCGGGGAAAACCGCGCCAGGATTGCGGGTGAGAACCCTCATGTGACCTGCCTGGGCGGGGAGGAGCGCTGTGATGACTTCCGAACCGACAGTGCCGGTGGCTCCGGTAATCAAAATCATGAGTTCTGGTCCTTTATCTGAGATTGGGTTTCGGGGTGAGTTGGGAGTAGGCGCAGCTCCCGTGGGACGGGCACCGCCCCGCGATGATGCGGTGGGCCAGCTGACCCTCGTTTGGCGTCTGTGAGCACCAGATCGAGTGCCATCATCCGAACTAGTCAGCTTTCGTTACTACTGTAGTCATGCATCCGAACCGATGGCAACAGTGGCAGGTGCGAGGTCGCCGAGGGGCAGGTGGCGCATGCGGAACGCAGCGTGCGCAGCGCCGCGGCACGCGCCGCCGCGGTCGAATCGGCGGCGGCGTAGGGTGTGAACCTCGCGGAATCAGGCGGGCGATGGAGCTGGGAGCGGCATGGGTGACGAGCAGCGGGTTGATCTAGGGACGTCACTGTTCATCCCGTACCGGTACACCGAGGACCGGATTTTCCGGGCCCTGCAGGATGCCGGGTTCGACGACTGGACCCTCGCCCAGTGCCGGGTGTTCCAGCGCGTCGCCCAGGATGGTTCGCGCCTCACGGACCTCGCTGAACAGGCACAAATGACCAAGCAGAGCGCCAGTGTGATGGTCGATCAGCTGGAAAGTCTGGGCTACGTCCGCCGGGTCCCCGACCCCGCGGATGGCCGCGCCCGGCTGATCGTGATCGAGCAGCGCGGCCGGCAGGCGGTCGAGGTGGCCAAGGCGACACGCGACGAGATCCTCGCGGAGTGGAAGGAATACCTGGGCACCCGCAACTTCACGCTGCTGCAGCAGATCCTGGATCAACTCCGCGAGATCACCGACCCCTATGCGCGGTAGGCCTGGCCACACCGGGCCGTCCGCACCGGTTCCCGCTGGCCCCTGAGCCGCCGGAACCGGCGGGCGCCAACAGGTCTCGACTCCGCTTGACATAGTCAGGAACATTGACTAGATTAGTTGATGAGCCTGACTATGTTCCGGTGATGGGCGGCTGATTGCCGCGGTGCGCAGTGCCCAGACGAGCCGGACCGTTGCTGCACAGGCCGTCGCCACCGGCAGAGGCGCGAGCGGGTCCGGCACCGCATGGGCGGGAATCGGTTCCCTGCCGCTCGGCCGCAACAGCAGCATGCCCATGCATCCTTCAATGGAGAGCGAAGTATCGTGAAGTTTCTTGTTCTTGGAGCAACCGGGCGCACCGGCGTCCTCTTCACGAAAAAGGCACTGGACCAGGGACACCAGGTCACTGCCCTCGTTCGGCGGCCCGACGCCACCGTTGATCCGCGCGCTCAAATCGTCGGTGGCGACGTCACCGACGCCACCGTGATCGCGACTGCAGCCCGAGGCCACGACGCGATCATCAGCACGCTCGGAGTGAAGAACGCCCGCGAGACCCCCACGCTGATCACCGACACCGTCCGCGCAGTCATCGCATCCGCGAAAACATCAGGCGTTGACCGTTTCGTCATCCTGTCTGCGTTCGGAGTCGGCGACTCCCTCGCCAAAGCCTCATTCCTCGTCGGTCCCATTTTCCGAACCGTGCTTCGGAAAGTCTACGCAGACAAAGCCGCATCGGAAGTTCTCTTGAGGGCCAGTGATCTGAAATGGACCCTCGAATACCCCGGAGCATTGAACAACGGTGACAGCACCCGCTACAACGCCGTTGCGCTCGCGGGCGTCACGAAATTGCCGATCTTCCCCTCAACCTCTCGCGCAAACGTCGCCGAATTCCTCCTCCACTCCGCCGTGGAAGACACCTTCATCCGTCAGATCGCCGTAGTCACGGACGCCAAATAGGTCACCGATGCAGGCCGAGAAACACGAGTTCGACCAAAGCGCGGTTCACCTTGGCAAGGCGCGCCGGGCGGGCTGCTGCCACGACCAGCCGTAGCGCCGCAGCAAACGCCACGTGCCCTCCACGGTGCAGGAGACGTGGAACAGCCGGCCGATCATCGTCTTCACCCGAGCCAGGGTCCATCGCTGGTCGATCCACCCGTGTGCCAGCGGCCCACGCTCCAACTCCCTGCTCCAGGCAGGCCATTTGCATGTCAGACAGTCGAGGCCGACCAGATGACCCCTTTGATGCCACCCCGGCGTGGCCGTTCTCACGCCACTGGCGTCGCCAGCGTTCCACCGAACGCTCCGAGACCCGCAACGCGGCAGCGACCTCCCAGCTCTTCGTCCCACTCTCGAAGCAAGCCACAGCCTGGAGCCGAACCCGCTCCCGTGCGGCCCTCTCAGCGTCGGTCAAGCCGCCACCCTGCGAATATCTCACTTCACCAGGACTGCTGAGGCCCCCTGCGCACTGTCCGGCGAACAGCCCGACATCACCCGGTCAAGTTCAGTAGCAGAGGGAGAGGCCGGAGAAGTAGAGGCTGACGGCGATGATCAGCGGTTCGCGGATGCGGAACGGGAGGGCGCGGAGAATCAGGTTGATCAGCATCCGGCCAGTCGATCAGGCGCGGACCCCGCACGCTGTGGCGAAGGCCATCGTTCCGCAGGCGGGAGGCGAGGAGGGCGTCAACTCCTGCCCGCCCGGGGAGTGCGGCCGCACACGGGCACCCGCCACTTCTGTTGAAAGTGCGAACCGATGTGCTCCGGTCGCCGATCGGGGGGCACCGACCTAACCTCGGTTGAGGCCGACAGTGACCAATGGGGCAGTTGTTCAAGATGGGAGAACATCGTGAATGCCACATTCCGCAGCCACTGGGGGCGCACCTTCGCCGTAGGAACCCTGACAGCGGCCCTGCTGTCCGGGGAACAGCGGGCGGTACCGCGGTAGCGGCCGCCGGATCCCAGCATCCGGCCGCACCCGCGGCGACACCTTCGACATCGGCGCCGGAGACGTCGAAGACGACGACCACCGCGCCGGCGCCGACGACGACCGCCAAGCCGTCGCCTACGACGACCACCAAGCATTCGCCGAAGCCGTCGCCGACGAAGACCCACAAACCGAAGCCGACTCCGTCGAAGACCCACAAGTACTCGCCGAAGCCGTCGCCGACGAAGACCCACAAACCGAAGCCGACTCCGTCGAAGACGAACAAGTACTCGCCGAAGCCGAAGCCGTCGAAGACGCACAAGTACTCGCCGAAGCCGACGAAGACGGCGCACCCGACCATGACCGCCAAGCCGACCAAGACCTCCTAGCCCTGACCGCCGGGGCAAGTGACACGCCCGCGCCCCTGAGGCGCGGGCGTGTCTGTCGGAGACTTTGCCCTCCCCTCCTCGCGCAACCATCCGGCGTCCGGTACGTCTGATGCGGTATGAGGGCGTGGTGGGCGGACAGGAAGCGGCGGTATGCGGCCGTGGTGTGTGCGGTGGTACTGGCGGCGGCCGGGGCAGGCGCCGTCGCCCTGAAAGCCCGTCACCCGGCGCAGGCGCCCGGGGCCGTGCTGACGTTCCGGTCCGTGCTGAACACGTTCTACCTGCCGCGCTACACCGCGCCCGGCCATGCCCCCTGGGCCCCCGAATACCGGATCCGCCTGGCCGCGGCCGCGGCCCCGTCCGGCGGGAGCCAGGGGGCCGCCAGGCAGGTCGAGGCGGATTTCGACCTGTCCGTCTTCAAGGGGAAGGCCGACATCTGGGGAGAACAAGGGCTACGGCTGCGCCCGGTCGGGCTTTCGCGTGACCTGCGCGCTGCCGGACATCAAGTACGGGGAGGGAGCTGATTTCCTTCCCTTCCAGGTGAAGCCGAAGCCCGGTACGGCCTTGGGCCCGGCCGGGTCCATCGTGGTGACCGTGCACAGCGCCGACGCGCCCACCATCCGGCACACCACCCGTGTGAGGGTCGGCTCGCCGTATCTGACCACCCGGAGCAGGAAACTGACGGGGGTGCGCCCCGGGGGCGAGGTGCGGCTGACACCCGCCTTCGGCAACCGGGGGACACCGGTGTCGACGGTGGCATCACCGTCATGGTGGTGGCGGACGGCAGCACCCTGCTGCCCCGGTACGGCAACTGCCGCTACAACAAGGCGGCAGCGGCCACCGAGGCACAGTGCGACTTTCCCGGCCCGCTGCCCGCGGGGACGGCGTACGAGACGGACCATCCGGTCATCGCCGTGAGCAGCCAGGACACGAGGAGCGGCAGCCTGCACTACAGCGTGTGGCCCACCGCCGATATCGACGGTCCGTCACAGCTTCCCGGGCGGGCTGTGCGCGGCACCGGTGAAGTGCTGCGGCTTCGGCCGGTGGACGGCGGCGCGTTCACCGGGAGCGAGTCGTACAGGAGCCGGGGAGCCGCCGGGGCGCTGGACTTCGAGACCACGCGGGTCGACGACGTGGAGGCCGTCGGTTTCACCATCCGGGGCAGGGTGGGCGAGGAGGTCCGGACCGAGGTGCCGTATCCGAGGGGCTACCGGGGCGACACGATGTGGGTGACGCTCCCCGACGGCGTCAGCCTCGTCACCCGGCCACCGCAAGGCCTGCAGAGCGAGGACTCCTACTGCCGAAAGGGCTCGGCGAAGGGCGGTCCCGTCGCCTGCGGGCCGGGGGCCGAGCCCTACGCCGTCGTCCTGCTGGTGCGTATCGACAAGCGCGTCGAAGGGGCCCGCGGCAGCGTCACGGTCCCGCCCGGTCCCGCCGCCGACCCGGACCAGGACAACAACACAGCCCCGGTGACCGTGGAGTACATCCCGTGACCGTCCCGTGCCGCAACGGGCGCCCGGTCAGCCGAACTGGCCGGGCTGGTAGTCGCCGGCGGGCTGCCGGACGAGGACGTTCACGCGGTTGTAGGCGTTGATGAGGGCGATGAGGGAGACCAGCGCGGCGAGCTGGTCCTCGTCGTAGTGCTTGGCGGCGTTCGCCCAGGCCTCGTCCGTGACGCCGCCGGCCGCGTCGGCGATGCGGGTGCCCTGCTCGGTCAGCTCCAGGGCGGCGCGCTCGGCGTCGGTGAAGACCGTGGCCTCCCGCCAGGCCGCGACCAGGTGGAGGCGCACCGCGGTCTCCCCGGCGTGCGCGGCGTCCTTGGTGTGCATGTCGGTGCAGAAACCGCAGCCGTTGATCTGGCTGGCGCGGATCTTCACCAGTTCCTCCGTCGCGGCCGGCAGCGCCGAGTCCGAGACCGCCTTGCCTGCCGAGTTGATGTGCCTGAGGACCTTGCCTGCGACCGGGTTGCCGAAGAGGTTCAAACGGGCGTCCATGGTGAGCTCCTGTGCCGTTGCCGGTGGGTTACACCTCCCTGACGGATCAGCCCGGCAGGATGTGACAGCACCGGAAAAAAGCCCGTCTTCTCCAGGCCCGGTCGCGCCCCCTGGGGCACGCTCACCGGCTCACAGGGCGGCCTTGTGCTTCAGGGGCTCCCACCAGGCGCGGTGGTCGCGGTACCAGGCGAAGGTCTCGGCCAGGCCCTGGGTGAAGTCCTTGCGGGGGCGGTAGCCGAGCTCGCGGGAGATCTTCGTGCAGTCCACCGAGTAGCGCAGGTCGTGGCCGAGCCGGTCGGGCACGTGCTCGACGCTGTCCCAGGTCGCCCCGGCGAGGTCGAGCAGCAGGGTGGTCAGTTCCTTGTTGCTCAGCTCGGTGCCGCCGCCGATGTTGTACACCTCGCCCGGCCGGCCGCCGGTGCGCACCAGTTCCAGGCCCTGCACGTGGTCGTCGATGTGCAGCCAGTCCCGGACGTTGAGCCCCTCCCCGTACAGCGGGACGCGGTGTCCGTCGAGGAGGTTGGTGACGAACAGGGGGATGACCTTCTCGGGGAAGTGGTGGTGGCCGTAGTTGTTGGAGCAGCGGGTCACCCGGACGTCCAGGCCGTGGGTGCGGTGGTAGGAGAGGGCGACGAGGTCGGAGGAGGCCTTGGAGGCGGCGTAGGGGGAGTTGGGGCGCAGCGGGTCGCTCTCGGGCCAGGAGCCCTCGGCCAGGGAGCCGTAGACCTCGTCGGTGGAGACGTGCAGGAAGCGGGCCGGGCCGCCGGGCCGGCGCAGCGCGGCGTCCAGCAGGGTCTGGGTGCCCAGTACGTTGGTGGTGATGAACTCGGCGGCGCCGAGGATGGAGCGGTCGACATGGGACTCGGCGGCGAAGTGCACGATCTGCTCGTGGCCGGCGACGAGTTCGGCCACGAGGCGGGTGTCGCAGATGTCGCCGTGGACGAAGCGGAAGGCGGGGTGGGAGCGGACCGGGTCGAGGTTGGCGGGGTTGCCGGCGTAGGTGAGTTTGTCCAGGACGGTGATTTCGACGCCGCCGGGGCCTGCCGGGCCGAGCAGGGTGCGTACGTAGTGCGAGCCGATGAACCCCGCTCCGCCGGTGACGAGGATGCGTGTGGTGGTCATCTGATCCCTCCGTGGATACTCCGCTTTTCGGGCGGAGAGGAAACGGACTCCTGCGGAGCCGGGCGAGGAGCGACGTGAACGCGGCGAAGAACCTTCTGGCTGCCGGGCCGGCAGTGTCCGGGTGTGGAGCTGGTGCAGGACCTCAACGGAGAACTCCGGGCGGGCAGTCGGCGACGAAGCACGAACCCTCACGGCGTGAGCCGTGAGGATCCCCCTCGTTCACAAGGGGGAGAGGTCAAGATGAGATCTGCACCTTGCTGTGGTCGCCGAGGATGAGCCGGTGGGCGGCGGGGACCCGGGGTGCGGGGGTCACCTCCACGTTGCGTCCGATGATCGAGGCCTCCACGCGGCGGGCGCCGCGTACCGAGGAGCCGTCCAGGACGATGGAGAACTCGATCTCGCTGTCGGTGATGCGGCAGTCGTGGGAGATGGAGGTGAACGGGCCGACGTAGGAGCCGGCGATCACGCTGCCGGAGCCGATGACGGCCGGGCCCACGATGCGCGAGCCGCTCACCCGGGCGCCCTCGTCGATCTGCACCCGCCCGATGATCTCACTGGTGTCGTCGACGTCGCCCTCGATGTGCGGCTCGGTGTGCTCCAGGACGGTGCGGTTGACCTCCAGCATGTCGCCGACGTTCCCGGTGTCCTTCCAGTAGCCGGAGATCGTCGTGGAGCGTACGTCGCGCTGCTGGTCGATGAGCCACTGCAGGGCGTGGGTGATCTCCAGTTCGCCACGCCAGGAGGGCGTGATGGCGCGGACGGCCTCGTGCACGGCCGGGGTGAACAGGTAGACGCCGACCAGCGCGAGGTCGCTCTTGGGGGCCTCGGGCTTCTCCTCCAGCCCTACGACCCGTCCGTCCGCGCCGAATTCGGCGACCCCGAACTGGCGCGGGTCGGGGACCTGGGTGAGCAGGATCTGGGCGGCGGGCCGCTGTGCGCGGAAGGCGTCGACGAGGGAGGAGATGCCGCCCACGATGAAGTTGTCGCCCAGGTACATGACGAAGTCGTCGTCGGCGAGGAAGTCCCGGGCGATGATGACGGCGTGGGCCAGGCCCAGCGGCGCGTCCTGGGGGATGTAGGTGACGGTGAGGCCGAACTTGGAGCCGTCGCCGACGGCTTGCATGATCTCGTCGGCGGTGTCCCCGACGACGATCCCGACCTCGGTGATGCCCGCGTCCGCGATCGCTTCCAGGCCGTAGAAGAGCACCGGCTTGTTGGCCACGGGCACCAGCTGCTTGGCGGATGTGTGGGTGAGGGGGCGCAGGCGGGTTCCGGCCCCGCCGGAGAGTACGAGAGCCTTCATGAAGGGGAGGCTAGGAGCGGGCACTTGAGCCGGGATGGGGGATGAGCCGCGCCCACAGGCCCCCTCCAGGGCGGCTCGAGAGGCGGTGGGGATCCTCGGGTGACACGGCGGGGCGGGCGGCTGCGCCTGCCCGCTTCGGTGACGCGAGCCCAGGAAGGCTTGAGGCGTGACTACTCCCCCTCGTGAACGAGGGGGCTTCTCGTCAAGCTGGTTGGGCTTGACGACGGGCCAGCCCGGCCCGCAGTACGTTGGAAGCCCCTACGACGTCGGCGTGTGCGGTGTGGCCGCAGGCCTGGCAGTGGAACTTTTCCTGGGTAGGCCGGTTCTCCTTGGCGACGTGCCCGCAGTCGGGGCAGGTGCGGGAGGTGTTGCGGGGATCCACGGCGATCACTTCCCGTCCGGCACCTTCCGCCTTGGCGGCCAGGATCGCGAGGAACACCCCCACCCGGCGTCGGCGATGCTTCGGTTGAGTCCGGCCTTCGCCGCGGCTCCGTTCGGGGCGTAGGTTCCGTCCCCGTTCGGGCGCGGCTCGGGGGCCTTGCTCATGTTGCGGATCTTGAGGTCTTCGTGCGCGATCAGATCGTTGTCGCGGACGAGACCGAGCGCGGTCTTGTGTGCGTGGTCGAGGCGTTGGCGGCGCACCTTGCGGTGCAGGGTGGCGACGCGTTCCACGGCCTTGCGTCGTCGCTTCGACCCGCGCTTGCTGCGGGCGAGGGCCCGTTGCGCTGCCTCCAGCTTTTTCGCGGCGTTGCGGCTGTGGCGCGGGTTGTCGACGTGCCGGCCGTCGGAGGTGGTCAGAAACGAGGCGATCCCCAGATCGATACCGACCACGGCTCCGGTCGCGGGGAGCGGTTCGGGCGGTGCCTGGTCGGCCGTGAGGATCACGTACCAGCGGCGCCCTTCACGCTTGACGGAAACGGTCTTGACCTTCCCGGCCACCGGCCGGTGCTGCTTGACCTTGACGTGCCCGACGCCCTGGAAGCGGACACGGGTCTGCGGATCGTGCGGCGTGGAGTCCCACCGGCAGCCGTCCCCGTCCTTGGGGAAGTCCACCGTGTCGAACCGGCGCACACCCCGGAACCTGGGGTAGCCGGGAGCCTCACCGGACTTGATGCGGCGGAAGAACGCGGTGAACGCCTTGTCCAGGCGGCGCAACGTCGCCTGCTGCGAGGAGAAAGACCACCGGCCCTGACGCTCCGGATCGAACGCCCGAATGTCCTTGAGCTGTCCGGACTGCCGGCCGTAGCGCACGGTCGTCCTCGACGCGTGCCGGTACGCGGACCGCCTCTCTTCAAGCGCCCCGTTGTAGAGGGAGCAGTGATCCCGCAGCATCTCGCCCAACGCCTGGGTCTGACGCATGGTCGGATACAGAAGGAACTTGTACGCGCGGATCAATGGAGTCACCCCCTCCAACTCGTGTGATCAACGTAGTGCACGCCACTGACAACGGCGGTCCGCCTAGCGGCGAATCGCCGCCCCTTGCCCCGCTCCGCGGGAGCTTCGTTTCACCCCCCGGCTGAAGCCGGGGGTACCCACGAAGGAGACAGGATGGCAGACAACCACCGTGAACTCGTCCAGCGCTTCGTCGACATGATCAACGCTCATGACGTGAGCACCATGAGCGAGCACACCGCACCCGGGCACATCGACCACAACCCGGTCGTGGAGGACGGCATCGAGGCGAACACGGCGTTCTGGGAGCAGATCTTCGCCGCGTTCCCCGATGTCAAGGTCGTCACCCACGACCTGGTCGTGGAGGGGGACCGCATCGCCGGGCGTTTCGAGTACTCGGGCACCCACCAGGGCACGTTCTTCGGCGTCGAGGCCACCGGGCGGCCGCTGAACTTCCAGTCGATCGACTTCTGGCGGGTCGAGGACGGGCTGCTGGCCGAGCACTGGGACCAGCTGGACATGGCGGGGCTGTTCCGCCAGCTCGGCGTCGACATCCACGCCGGCCAGGACGGCCGGTAGCCGTCCTCGGGCGCGGGCGGGCGGCCCGGCGCGCACCGTGTGCGCCGGGCCGCCCGTGCGTGTGCCCGTCCGTGAGCTGGTACGGGCCGGGGCGTGCGTGTGTTGTCTATACGGGGCCGGGGCGGGCGGCGGCCTGTTCGACGGCGTCGGTGAGCCGGGCGTGGGCGAGGAGGGCCTCGGTGTGCGGGGTGAAGTCCTCGTGGTCGAGGACGGCCCGGGCGAAGACGCCGGCGATGTTGGTGAAGTGGGTGTCCGGGGCGAGGCGGATCTCGCGGACGGCGCCGCCCTGTTCGACGTGCAGGACGGGGACGTGCTCGTCGGGGGTGCTGAAGGCGCGTTCCAGGCGCAGCCGTCCCTGGCTGCCCCACAGGTCGTAGCCGCTGCGGTAGGCGTGTTCGACGCCGTAGGCGAGCTGGGCGGTGGCCCCGCCGGCGGCGGTCAGCAGGGCGCCGCCTGCGGGCGCCGGCCCGTGCGCGGTGGCGGGGCTCACGTGGGCGCCGGCCACCCGCAGGTGCGGGCCGAGGAAGAGCTGGGCGGCGCGCAGCGGGTAGGCGGCGACCTCGGGCAGGGTGCTGGCCCGCCGCGGGGTGCCATCGGTGTCGCGGCGCAGCGGGATGCCGAACTCGGAGCCGAACAGGCGCAGTTCGCCGATCAGCCCGTCGCCGAGCAGCTGCTGGACGCGGGCGTGCTGGGAGTGGTGGAGGAACATGAAGCTCTCCATCAGCAGCAGGCCGCGCTCGCGGGCGAGGGACACCGCCTTGTCCGCGTCCGCGAGGCGGGCGGCGAACGGCTTCTCGCACAGCACGTGCTTGCCGGCCTGAAGCGCCCGCAGGGTCCACTCCACGTGCAGTTGGGGCGGCAGCGGCAGGTAGACGGCGTCCACGTCGTCGCGCTCCAGCAGCCCGGCGTAGCCGGCCACCGGGGTGCCGCCGAACCGGCCGGTGAACGCCCGCGCCTTCGCGAGGCTGCGGCTGGCGATCGCGGTCACCTCGACGAGCGGCTGGCGGGCCATCGAGGGCAGCATGCGCCGCTCGGCGATGTCCGCGCAGCCCAGCACCCCGATCCGCAGCACACCCGCTCCTTGTGCGCGCACGGGCCCGTTCACCGCGCGTACGCCCCGCCGCGCGCCCAGGCCGCGCGCAGTGCGCTCAGCAGGGTCCGGGCCTCGATGTTGAGGTAGTTGCTGTGCCGCAGCAGGTCGGACAGCTGGCCGGCGGTCACCCACAGGAAGTCCCCGGGTACGTCGACGGGGAACTCGCCGCCCACTTCCATCAGGACGTAGCGGTTGCCGGCGTGGTGGAAGCGGCCGCCCTCCTCGGACTGCACGGTGTCGTACAGCAGCGTGCCGGGATCGGCGCGCAGGACGAGGTCGAGGTAGCGGGGCCGGCGGGGCAGCGGCAGGGTCAGGGCGCGGCCGGGCTGGCACTGCACGGTGGGGCCGAGTTCGGCCACGTCCAGGACGCCGGCCTCGGAGCGGGCGTGGGCGAGCAGGTGCGGCACACCGCCGATGCGGCGCACCAGGAACGCCGACAGGCCCTGTTCGGCCGGCGCGAGCAGGGGCTGGGTCCAGCGGGTGACCTCGCGGTTGGCGGCGGCCACGGACGCGGCGATGACGGTGAAGTGGTGGCCGCTGTCGTGGACGATGGCGTCCTCGGTGCGCCGCCAGTTCCGCACGGCGGCCAGCGGCATGCTGGTCTGCACGAGCTCGCGGTGGGCCTTGATCTCGGTGAGCCGGTTGAGGAGGTGCTCCATGCTGTGCAGCGGGGGTCCCTCGTCGGTGTACGAGGGGATCAGCGACAGCACGGTGCGGGCGTCCATGTTGACCACGTTCGACTCGCGCAGCAGCTGGTGGATCTGGCCGAGGGTCAGCCAGACGAAGTCCTCGTGCGCGGGGACGGGGCCGAGGGCCTCGACCACCATGTTCCGGTTGCGTTTGCGCAGGAACCAGGAGCCCTGTTCGGACTGCAGGGAGTCGAACAGCACCCGGGAGCCGGTCCGCGGCGGGGCGAAGTACTCGATGTAGTTCACCCGGGCGCCCTTGTGCACGCCGGTGTAGTTGCTGCGGGTGGCCTGCACGGTGGGGGACAGCTGCACGGTCTCGAGGTTGCCGGGTTCCATCTTGGCCTGCATCAGGCAGTGCAGGACGCCGTCGAACTCCTTGACGACGATGCCCAGGATGCCGATCTCGGGCTGGTTGATGATCGGCTGCGACCAGGACGCGGCGTGCCCCTCCCACTCGGCGCGCACCTGCAGGCCCTCCACGGAGAAGAACCGGCCGCTGTCGTGCACGAGGTTGCCGGTGGAGTCCGAGAAGCGCCAGCCGACCAGGTCGCGGAAGGGGATGCGCCGCACCTCGTAGCGGTTGGTGCGGCGCTGTTCGGCGAACCATTCGCGGAAGACCGGATTGGGCGTCAGAGGGCTGTCCAGGGTCTGGGCCGACAGCGTGAAGCGCCGCCCCGGACGGGTGAGGGTGCCCGGGGGCACCGCCTGGGTGATGGTCATCGGTCGTGACTCCTTCGCCGTGTGCCGCGCGCCCGGGGCCAGGCCGCCGGCACGACGATCCGCCAGGGCGATCGGCCGTGACTGGAGAGCGCCTCGAAACGCCCCGCACGGCCGCTCGAATCCCCGTACCTGCCGGTGCTATGTCTCCTGTCACTGCTAGACAAAAGGGTGGGGGCGTCCCTACCGTGGGGCGGTATGAGAATCCTCTTTGCCAGCGCGGGCAACTTCGGGCACGTGTATCCCCTGCTTCCCTTGGCGAAGGCCGCGCGCGCCGCGGGCCACGAGGTCGCTTTCGCCACCGGCGAGCAGCTGCACCCGGCCCTGCGGGCGGCCGGCCTTGAGCCGGTGGCGGCGGGCCGCTCGGTTCCCGAGGCGTTCATGGAAGCAGTACGCGGCAGTGCCGGCCTCGAACACGGCGAGAGCGACGGCGACCTGGGCGCCCAGGACGTGCCGCCCGAGGTCCTGGCCGACCTGCATGTGAAGGTGTTCGGCTCGGTGCTGCCCCGCTGGGTGGCCGCCGACCTCGCCCCCGTCCTGGCCGGCGGGAGCTTCGACCTCGTCGTCTACGAGGCGCTCAACCCCGGCGCCGCCTTCGCCGCGCACCTGGCGGGCGTGCCCGCCGTCGCGCACGGCGTAGGCGTGATGGCGATGGGCCCCGAGGAGGCCCGCATCCAGGAGGAACTGCTGGCCACCGCCGCCGACCTGGGCGTGCACGTGCCCGGCGGCCAGCTGCTGGCCCTGGCCCGCACCTACATCGACATCTGCCCGCCCTCCCTGCAGGACCGCGGCTTCCTGGCCGCCCCGCTGCCCCGCGTCGAGCAGCGCCCCGTCGCCTACGGCGAGCCGGGCGAACTGCCCGCGGCCATCCGGGACGCGGACGGCCCCTTCGTCTACCTGACCCTGGGCACCGCACTGGGCTCGGTGGACGTCCTGCGCACGGTCATCGAGGGGCTGCTGCCGCTCGAGGTGCCGGTCCTGGTGGCCACCGGCCCGGTGGTGGACGTCGCCGACCTGGGCGAACTGCCCGAGCGGGTGGTGGCGGCCGCGTGGGTGGCCCAGCCCGAGGCACTGAAGCGGGCGGCCCTGGTCGTCCAGCACGGCGGCGCCGGCACCACCCTGGCCGCGCTCGCGGCCGGCCTGCCCCAGCTGATCCTCCCGCAGGGCGCCGACGGACCCGCCAACGCCGCCGCCGTACGCGACGCGGGCGCGGGCGAGGTGGTCTACGCCGCCGACCTGACGGCCGGCGCGGTCACCGCACAGGCCCGCCGCATCCTGGGCGACGAGACCTACCGCGACGCGGCCCGCAAGGTCGCCACCGAGATCGCCTCCATGCCCGCCCCCACCGAAACCGCCACCCGCCTCCCACAGTTCACGACCTGACGACGCCCGCGATCCCGGACGCCTGCCCCCGGCCAGCGGGCGTCCGCCCCCGGCGCGGGTGTTCGGCCCCCCGGTGTGGGTGTCCGGCCCCCGCCGCGGGTGTCCGGCCCCCGGCCGGGGCCTGCGGGCCGGGCTCCCGGAAGAGGGGCAAGGCGCCCGGGACTCCTGGCCCCGCCTCCGGGGCGCTCACTGCCACCCCCAGGGGGTGTCCCGTCCGCAGAAGGGCTCACTGCCACCCCCGGGGTGTCCCGTCCGCAGAAGGAGTGACTCCCGAGAAGGAGTGACTCCCGAGAAGGAGTGACTCCCGCTCCGCCGCAGGACCGACTTCCGCACACCGGGCGGGGACGGCTCCCGCTCCCGGGAGCCATCCCCGCCCCGGGACCCTGGTCCGCCCGGCCGAGTCCGCCTCGGGTGCGTATCCCGCCCAACCCCCGGAGGGATGCGCACCCCGCCCCCCGGGCGCCGGTCCGCCGGCCGCCCGGGCACCGGCTCCGGTGCGCGCGTGGATTTCCCCCGGCACGCGCGCACCGGACGCCCCGCCGTACGGACACCTTTAGGGGAGCGGCAGGGCAAGGCTGCGCGCGCCGGCCGGGGCGGGCAGCAGGTCCTCGACCGGGGTGTGCGGGGACGCCGCCGTCAACGCGGCCAGCGCGCCGCGCAGCTCGCCGGCCAGCCGCACGGCCCGCGTGCGGGAGAGCACCGCGGGGGCGAACTCCAGGCGCAGCAGCGGGTCTTCGCGCCAGCGCAGCACGGTCAGCGCGGCGTCCGCGGTGACGGCGCCCGCGTGCCCGTGGTGGAAACGCGCGCTCAAGTCGCCCGCCCGCACCCGCGCGGGCAGCAGCTCGTCGCGGGCCGCGAACGTCACCGGTGTCAGGACGGGCCGGGAACGGTCCGGGCGCACCCCGAGCTCGCGCGCCAGCTCGGCGGTGTCGAGGTCCGCGCAGCCGAGGGCCTCGCTGAACGCGCAGGCGACCCCGCGCAGGAAGTAGTCGACGCCGCCCTGCAGTTCACAGCCCACCGGCACCGTCGCCGAGCAGGGCGCGGGGGTGCCCAGCAGCGCCGCCGTGGCACGGCGCGGCACCTCGCAGCCCACCAGCAGCCGCTCCAGGTCCGCGCGCCGGCCCACGGCCAGCGCCCACGCCGCCAGCAGCACCGTGCCGTGCGGCACACCGGCCCGCCGGGCCGTCGCATCGGCCGCGTCCCGCAGCCGCACGTCGAGGCCGACGTGCAGCCGCTCGCCGTGGACATCGAACACGGCGGGCCGCGACGCACCCTCCGTCAGGTCCACGGCGGCGGGAAAACCGCGCAGCCGCTCGGCCCGCTCGGCCGCCGCCCGCAGCCCGCCCGGCCGGGCGGCCACCAGGGCGCGCCCCGCCGTATCCGGCCCGGGACGCAACCCCCGCACCAGCGGGCGCCGGTGCACGGCACGGTCGTAGTCGGCGAGCAGTTCCTGCCACAGCAGCGCCGCCGACCAGCTGTCGGCCACCGCGTCGTGGTACACGAACGACAGCAGATGCCCGCCTCCGGCCAGACGGCCCAGGGCGAAGACGAGCGGCGGCCGGCCCGGCCGGCCCACCAACTGCCGCGCCCGCGCGGCCAGATACCCGTGCACCGCCGCCACCGGGTCCCCGCCCCCGCCCGCTCCCGCCGCCTCCAGAGTGACCAGCGGCGGGGCGCAGGCGGCGAGAACCCGCCGCACCGGGCCGTGCGGCGCATCCGCGAACACGGTCCGCAGGCCCTCGTGCCGCGCACCGAGAGCGGCGAGCACACGGCGCAGCGCGCCCGCGTCGAGCGGCCCGGCCAGCTCGGCACTGAGCACCCGGCACACCGCACCGGCACCCGCCGCCCGCTCGGCGGCCAGCGCCGCCCGCTGCCCGGGCAGCAACGCCCGCACCGCGCCCGCGCCCGCGGGCGGTCCGGGCACCGCGGCCGGCACGGGCACGGCCCGGGCCAGTACGTCCGCCAGCGGGGCGGGACCCAGCAGCTGCGCCAGGTCCACGGCCAGGCCCAGCTGCCGGCCGGCACGCGCCTGCAGCCGCACGGCCTGCGCGAGGCCGCCGCCCAGCGTGATGAAGGGAGAACCCGCGGCCCCGGCCGGCAGGGCGCGCCGGTCGCAGCCGAGGACGTCCGCGGCCAGGTCGAGCAGCTCCTCCAGGGGAGTCGGGGTCAGCATGGGGTGGCCCTCTCTGTGGGCAGTCGTGCCCCGATGCTGGCGCCCGTGCCTCGAAGACCGCTCGAACCCGCCCCGCACAGAGCCGCCGGTCCCGTACGGCAGCAGCCGATTTCAAAGGCAGGAACTCTATCACTGACAGCTGGAATTTCGCCGAAAGTGCTAAAGTTCCTTTCATGACGCCCCGAGAGCGACGCCTTCGCGAGCAGGCCCAGCGCCACCGGCTGATCCTCACCACAGCCCGTGAGATGGCCGAGTCCGAAGGCTGGGACTACGTCACCACACGGCGCCTGGCGGACCGCATCGAATACAGCCAGCCGGTGCTCTACCAGCACTTCAAGAACAAGGACGCCATCGTCCACGCGGTCGCCCTGGAAGGCTTCGCCGAACTCGCCGCCGCGCTGCGCACCGCCCGCGAGGAAGCCGGTGACCCGCAGGAGGCACTGGGCGCGGTGGCCCGCGCCTACGCCGACTTCGCCGAGCACGGACCGGTCCTCTACGAGGCCATGCTCACCCTCGACCCGGGCGAGGACACCGGCGAGGACACCACCGGGGCGGCCGGCACGCCGGCGCCGCTCGCGGACGTCCTCGCCGAGATCAGACAGGCCGTCGAGCCCGTCGCGGCCGGCCGCGACAGCGGGCTGCTCACGGAGGTCCTGTGGAGCGCCTGGCACGGCCAGGCCGCCCTCACCCGGGCGGGCCGCCTGCGCCCGGACCCGGCGCGCCGGCGGCTGGCCGCCCTGACCGACGCACTGCTGGGCCCGGCGGCCCAGCCCGTCTGACCCGGCGGGACCGGTCTGTCGGAGGGACCCTCGGACAGGACCCTCGGACAGGACCCTCGGACGAGGCTCCAGGCCGGGCTCTCAGACGGGGCTCTTGGCCGTCTCCTTCTCCTGCTCCGGCTCGGCGGGGCCCGCCCCGGTGGACTCGTTCAGCCGCTTGCCGAGGAGCACGAACAGCAGGATGAGTCCCACCGTGAGCAGGATGTGCCCGAGGCCCGCGGTCAGCGGCACCGCCTCGGGGACATGGTCGCCGAGCACGGTCTCGGTGCCGTGGACGAACATCATGGCGACGGTGATCGTGATGCCCACGTTGTAGAACCAGAAGAAGTACGTGAACAGTTTCGTCCCGGACAGGGCGAACTGCTTGTCCAGGGCGAGGACGATGAGGAAACCCATCATGCCCAGCGAGAGCAGATGGGTGTGCATGAGCGCCAGCTGGGTGTCGCCGGTGAAATCGTTGGCTTTGGTGAACTCCCGGTAATACAGCCCGGAGACCACTCCCAGGATCATGTAGACGTGTGCCGCGTAGTACGACTTCCGCATCCCCGTGCTCGCTCCCTGCCGGTCAGTGCTGGTCAATTCAGGCTCCGCCGGGGGCCATTGAAGCACTCCGGAACGAACGCTTCGCCCGATTCGGGAGATCGTTCGAGCCCGTCTCGAGCAGGTCTCGAGGACCCCTGCGACGCCCCGGGCCAGGCTGGGGCGTCGAGGTTCGTCCACGCAAGGCCCACGCAGACGAAAGGCACCCCCCATGAGGCACTCCCGTACGGTCGCGGCCGTCGCCGCGGTCACCGGACTCTTCCTGGCCGCCGCGGGCGCGGCGAGCGCACAGGTCACACCCGGACCCGTCACCCCGCCGTCCCCCAAGGACCCGGAAGAGGCCGTATGACGCCCCTCCGCAGCGCCTGCGGCGGGCCGGCGTCCCGTTGCCGCCGGCGGCCCGGGGCCTGACCGCCGTCCTTCCCTCCCCGCCGTCGTGCTGAGGGAAGGTCACGGACACGCCCCGGGCCGGTACGGCGGCCGGGGGGACGGACACTCCTGCGAGCCGGTGCCCCAGCGGCGTTGGCCCGCGCACCGGAGAACCGAACGTGCCGCTCTCCGCCCGGGGCCGCACCCTGACAAGGCGTCAGGGTCGGCTCAGGGTGGGGGCAGGGGTGTCACCGATGGTGGTCGGCGGGCGGTGGACAGCAGGCTGATGGCCATGCCGAACACCACTGCCGATCAGCCCCGCTTCCCTCTCGCCCGCCGCGCCGCGGTCTCCTTCGCGGGTGTCGTTGCCCTGACGGGGCTTGCGGGGGCGTACACGCCGAGCTTCGCGTACGCCGAGCCGCCTGCCCCCGCCGACAGGGCTGCCGCCGCACAGCCCGCGGCTGATTTCAGCGACTGCCCGGCCCTCCCCGCCGGGGTCGACCCGGCCCGCTGGAGATGTGAAGTGCACACGGCCGCACCGCGGTTGACGGTGGGCAAGGTCACCGTGGCTCTCGCCCCGATCACCATGACGCACGCCGAGGGCCCGCTCCCGGACGGCGCCCACGGGCAGGTGTGGGGTGCGATGCACAGCGCGCCGACCGCCGTTCCGGGCGGAGTGTCCGGTACGGCGCAAGGTGAGCGCGCGCGGCGGCCGAGGCTGGCGATTCAGCCGGAGTACGGCGGCCGGTCCGACTTCTACACCGGGCAGTTCAGCCTGCGATTCAGGCTGATGAGCCCGCGGTTGCCGCAGGGCTGCACCATCGGCGCCGGTGCACCGGTCGACTTCCGCATGAAGCGATCGGGCCCTTCGCAGTGGATCTCCACGAACCCGCCGCTGATCAGGTTCTCGGCGTACGACGACACCTTCGCCGCTCCTGCCGCTGAAGACTGCGGGCCGATGGCCGGACCGCTCAACCGGCGGCTCGGGCTCCCGGCGCCGAGCGGGAACCTGATGACCTACGACGCGACCTACACCTTCAGGACCTACGACCAGCTCCCGGCGCGCTGACGGGCGGCACGAGACGCGTACGGCCTTCGAACACTGCGCCTGGTGACGTGCCGGAACGGCCGTCGGTGGTGCCGGCCGCCGTCCCGGCCGGGACGAGTGGCCGTCGAGGTGTGCGCCGCCCTGCGAGCCGGCTCCCTGCGTGTCCGAAAGGCGCGCTTTGGTGGCACGAAGGCGGAGAGCCACCCTGGAAACCATGGAAACCGGACCAGTTCCACAGGTTTCCGGGTATGGCGGGCAGCGTGCTGACGTGATCGTGGAGGCGGCCGGCCGGCTGTTCTTCGCGCCGGACCGAGCCCGCCCCCGGAGGACCGGGCTCGGCCCCCCGGAATCGCAGGCCGGAGAGCCGTCCGGGCTCACCCGGCCACCGGCACCGGCACCGGCACCGGCACCGGCGCCGCCGCGGGTGCGGGTGAGGGCCGGCGGGTGGGGTAGGGGGCGGTGTGTTCCCGGGTCCCGGCCGGGGCGAGCGGAGGCCTCGCCCCGCCGCCCAGCCGGCTCAGCGCGGCGGCGGGGGCATCCAGGGCGGCCTCGAGCAGGGCGGTCAGCTGCCCGGTCAGGTGGGCGGCGGCCGTCTCGCCGACGGCGTCGTACTGGTAGGCGGCGGTGACGGCGATGCCCGCGGGCGCGCCGGCCGGTGTGTGCCGTTCGGTCAGGATCAGGCCGAGGGCCGCGGCCCTCGGGGGGAGCAGGGGCGGGGCCGCCCGCACGGTGAGCCCGGCCGCCTCGTACGCCTCGCCGCTGTCCGCCAGGACGCTCAGCGCGATGCCGCCGGGCCGGGCCAGTGCCGCGGTGCCGGTGCGGTAGGCGGCGAGGTCCGCGGCGCGTACCCGGCGCAGCAGCGTGGTGAAGGCCGGGTCGCCGGAGGTGTCCACGGACAGGGCCAGCACCCGCCCGTAGGGGCCCACGGCCCGGCGCAGGGCGGCGCTGTCGCGGGCCGGGACCGGCGCGGCCACGGTGATGGCGGGGCCCGCGCCGAGCCGGGTGAGCAGGGCCGCGAGCGCGGCGTGGACCACCATGAACAGGGTGGCGGCCTGCGTGGCGGCCAGGTGGGCCAGCCGCTGGTGCAGGCCGGCGTCCCAGTCGAGGGCGAGGCGGCCGACGCGGGTGTCGGCCGGGGCGGGCCGGCTGCCCGGCGGCACGGTGGGCGCCAGGTCGCCGGCCCTTGCCCGGGGCGCCGCCTCGGGCACCGGGCCCTCCCAGCGTGGCGCCCGGCCCGCGGCCCGTGCCCGGTAGGCCAGGGCGAGTTCGGCGGCCAGCGGGGTGTGCGACCACAGGTCGACCAGGTCGGCCGGGAGGGTGAGCTCCAGCAGGTGGTCCCGGGCGGCGAGGGCGCGCAGCCGGGTGCCGGCCGAGCCCAGCCGGCTGTTGCGCAGCGCCGCGTGACGGCGCCCCACGTCTCCCAGCGCCTTTTGTAGCGCCCCTGCGTCCAGTGCCCCGCGCAGCCGCAGCGGCAGGACCGCGCTGCCCTCCCCGTCGAGTGTCCCGTCGAGCGCCCCGGCGGGCCCGGTGGCGGCGGCCGGCCGCTCGCCGGCCGCCGCGGCGAAACGGGCCGGGGTGGGCGCCTCGTGCAGGGCGCGGTCGTCCAGGCCGGCGCCCAGTATCCGGCGGGCCCGGGCCAGCAGCCGGGCCGCGGCCGCGGGATGCCCGCCGAGGCGGAAGAAGTCGGAGTCGGCGTGGACGGTGCGCCGCGGCACGCCGATCGCCTCGGCGAACAGGTCGCGGACGATCTCCTGCAGGGGAGTGCCGGGCGGTTCGGCGCCGGACGCGGGCGGCGCGGCGTGCTCGCCGCCGCCGTCGCCGCTGCCGCCCGCGCCTCGCGGCAGAGCCGGCAGCGCCGTGAGCGCCGTCCGTGCGGAGGGGACCGGGCGGTCGGACGGCTTCTGACCGGGGAGTGACATCGCGGCTCGCTCCTTCGACAGCGGCTACAGAAGGAAGGCTTGGCAAAACCTTGCCAAGATCCTGGCAACGGGGTCCTGAGGGGCCGTCTCGAACCACTGGAGCACCACTCGAGCCTGCCCCGGCGCCCCGGCGACGCCGTGCTCCCCAAGGGGCAGTGGCCGATACCGGGCCCGGTGGAGCCGCACCGGGCCCGAGGCGCCAGGGCCGCGGCGGACGGACCCGCATTTAGTTTCAAACGAGACCATGTCGAACGAACCTATGGCGGTAATGTTGGCCCCATGAACGCCGACGTTCCTCACCGAACCACCCCCTCGCGCGTGACCGACCGCCCCGGCGATGCCTCGCCTTTCGCTCTCGGCCTGCTGCTGCGCCGGGCGCACTGGCGCGCGGCCGCGGTGATGGAGGAGGCGCTCCGGCCGCTCGGCATCGAGCTGCGGCATTTTGCCGTGCTGATCGTGCTGGTCGACCGCGGGCCCACGGTCCAGCGGGACCTGGCGGCGGCGACGGGGTCGGACAAGGCGGGAATCATGCGGGTCGTGGACGACCTGGAGCGCAGGGGGCTGGCCGTACGCAGGAACGTTCCGGGGGACCGGCGGGTGCGGGCGGTGGAGATCACGCCTGAGGGCGTCGAGCTTTTCGACGCAGCTCATGTGGCGGCGGCGCCGCTGGCTGAGCGCCTGGTTGCCGACCTGGCGCCCGGCGAGCCCGAACAGCTGACGGATCTGCTGACCCGCTTTGCCCATCCCGCAGGCGGCGAGGCGTAAGCACGCCCGCGCACCGGCCCCCTGCCGCGTGGGCGCGTTTCGTCCCATGCGGCCTTCGCGGTGAACCCGGCCTTGAGGCTGCAGCCGTCGTCACTGCGAGCCGGCCCCGGCCGCGGGCGGCGAGCAGGGTTTCGTCGTCGACGGGCATCGAGCTGTCCGCACGGCTCTTGCGCCGCATACCGGCCGGCGGCGTGCCGTTCACCCCCGCACGTACGCCGCCGTCTCGATGCGCTGCCCGCCGGCAGGCCGAACGCCCCGGCCGCCCCAGCGCCCAGGCCGAACGCCCCGGCCGCCCCAGCGCCCAGGCCGAACGCCCCGGCCGCCCCAGCGCCGGGGTACCGGCCCCAGGGACAGGGCGCAGCCGGCACCGCCGGACAGGGCGGGGGCGACGAGAACGCCGCGTGACGTCCCGGGGTGAGGCGGCACGCGGCGTCCATGGCCCGGGGGTTATGCGGCGAGGCGCTCGGCGAGCTGTTCGGCCTTGGTGGTCGCGTCCTCGAAGGCGCGCTTGCGGGAGGCCTCGTAGAGGGGGACCAGTTCGGACATGGCCGGGCTGCGGGGGGCCATGGTGAGTTCGGGGACGATGAAGTCGAGGTCCAGGCCGAGGGTGTTCTTGAGGACGGCCTCCAGGTAGTTCTGTACGAACTCGTAGTCCTCGCGCGGGGTGCCCGGTGCGTAGGAGCCGCCGCGGCTGGCGACGACGATGGCCGGGGTGCCCTGGGCGGAGGGGGTCTCGCCCGCGGTGCGGCCGAGCAGGAGCACGTTGTCCAGCCACGCCTTGAGGGTCGACGGGATCGAGTAGTTGTACATGGGGGCGCCGATCAGGACGGCGTCCGCCTGCTCCAGCTCCTCGATGAGCTTCACGCGCGCGGCGAACGCGGCGGACTGCTCCGGGCTGCGCTCGGCGGGGGCGGTGTAACCAGCGGACCAGGCGTCGGCGGTGATGTGCGGGACAGGGGCGGCGGCGAGGTCGCGGTAGATGACGGTGCCCTGCGGGTGCTGCTCCTCCCAGGTCCTGCGGAAGGCGTCCGTGACCGAGCGGGACGAGGACGCCTCGCCGGGGAACACGGACGAGTCGATGTGCAGCAGCGTGGCCATGGGCTTTCTCCAAAGAGCGGTGTCCGAGGCGGGGAACCAGGGGCAGGGGATTCGTACGCGCGATAGTTAAACACGAGATGGTATTGAGTGATACTATCTTGAGTGAAACGAAAGTGCGTTGAGGAGAGGGAGGCAGGCGGTCATGGACGTCTACGAGGCGGTCACGAGCCGGCGGGCGGTGCGCGGATTCACCGATCGGCCCGTCCCGGGGGAGGTGCTGGAGCGGGTGCTGTCCGGCGCGGCTTGGGCACCGTCCGGATCGAACCTCCAGCCGTGGCACATCTATGTGCTGACCGGCCGGCCGCTGGCCGAACTCAAGAAGCGCGCCGGCGAGCGCCTGGCCGCAGGCGACCCCTGGGACGAGCCGGAGTACGAGCAGTACCCGCCCGCACTGAAGTCCCCCTACCGCGAACGCCGATCCGCCTTCGGCGAGCAGCGCTACGGCGCACTCGGCATTCCGCGCGAGGACATAGAGGCGCGCCAGAGGGCCGCTTCCGCGAACTGGGACTGCTTCGGCGCCCCCGCCGCCCTGTTCTGCTACATCGACCGCGGCCTGGGCCCGGCCCAATGGTCCGACACCGGCATGTATCTGCAGACCGTCATGCTGCTGCTGCGCGCCGAAGGGCTGCACAGCTGCACGCAGATGGCATGGGCGAAGTACCGCAAGACCGTCGCGGAGGTCCTGTCACCCCCGGACGAGCTCCTCCTCTTCTGCGGCATGTCGATCGGGTTCGAAGACGTCACGGTGGGTGACACCCGTACGGGCCGGGCGCCGCTCGACGAGACGGTCACGTTCGTCGACGGTTGCTGAAGCCGCCCCTCCTCGGCCGGTCGGGGCGCCGTTTCCGGTCGCGCTCACACAGTGGTTCATATGCCATATTTCGCACATGTCCTCGACGAAAGGCGTGTCATGAAGATCGCAGTCATCGGCGGTACCGGGCTGATCGGGTCGCAGGTCGTCAAGAACCTGAACGCCGCCGGACACGAGGCGGTACCGCACTCGAAGTCCACTGGCATCGACGTCATCAGCGGCCAGGGACTGGACGAGGCGGTGGTGGGAGCCGACGTCGTCGTCAACCTGACGAACTCCCCGACCTTCGACGAAGCCTCCCCGGCCTTCTTCCAGACCTCGATGGACAACCTTCTGGCCGCGGCCCGGAAGGCCGGCGCCGGCCACTTCGTCATCCTCTCGATCGTCGGCACGGACCAGGTGCCGGAGCTGGACTACTACCGTGCCAAGGCGCTCCAGGAGAACATCCTTGCGGCCGGCCCGATCCCCTACTCGATCGTCCGGGCGACGCAGTTCATGGAGTTCATGGACGCCGTCCTGTCCTGGACCGCCGACAGCGACACCGTCCGGCTGCCCGCCACGCCGATCCAGCCGATCGCCGCCAAGGACGTGGCCGACGCGGTGGCGGAGGTCGCCGCGGGCGCCCCGCTGAACGGCGTCCGCAACATCGCCGGCCCCGAGATCTTCTCCCTGGACGAGTTGGGCCGGATCACCCTGGCCCGCAAGGGAGACAACCGTACTGTCGTCACCGACCCCACCGCCGGCATGTTCGCCGTCGTGAAGGGTGACGTCCTCACCGACAAGGACGCCCGCCTCGCCCCCACCCGCTACGCCGACTGGCTCTCCGCCTGAAACGAGCTGCACTGGTGATGTTTCCGGCGACGCAGCCGGGCCCGAGCCCGCCGCTTCCACAGCAGATGCCGAGGCCGCAACCGTCAGATGCGGTCGCAGTACCAGGGACCGGCATACCGGTCGGCGCTCAGACCACGGCCCAGGGGCCCAGGTCGCGCGTGCGGCGGGCGGCCGCGGCGGGCCGGCTCTCGTCCCATGCCGGGGCCAGCGCGGCGGTGAGGATGCCCCAGAGATGGCCGGCGGTCAGGGCGTGCACCGGGACGACGATCTGGCCGGCGAGGCTGACGCTAAACGCGGACTCCAGCGCGCTGACGATGCCGATGAGCGCCATGGAGTCCAGCCCGTAGGCCTCCATCGGGACGTCGGCGGCGGGCTCCTTGTCCCTGCCGAGCCCCGGCAGGCCCTGGCGCAGGACGTCCTCGAACTTCGCGTTCCACGGTGTGTGGGCCATTGGGCGACTTCCTTCCGGGACACGGGAGAGGCGAAGCGGTGCTCCGGGCAGCACCGTGCCGCGTCCCGCTCGAGTTGCCGTGGACGCCCGCTCAGGCCGCAGGCCCGCCCCGGGACATGACCGAAGCCCCCGCCACGGTGCTGCTGCCGGCGGGGGCCTCACGGGTTCGGCGGGTGGTCCGGTAGGTGGTGGTCCGGTGGACGTCGTACGGGGAACGGGGAGCGGCGGCGGGGAAGGGTTCCGCGGACGCGCGGGACGGAACGGCCGCGCGAGGGCGGGCGGCACCCTCAGACGGCCGCGCTGCCGCCCGCGGCCGGCCAGCCGATGTCGTCGGTGGCCGCGGCGGTGGTGGCGGTGGTGGCGGTGGTCTTGGGCCAGCCGATGTCGCCGTTCGCCGAGACGACGGTGACCTTCGGCCACCCGATGCCGTCGGTGGCGGAGACGGTGGTGGCGGTGGTCTTGGGCCAGCCGATGTCGCCGTTCGCCGAGACGACGGTGACCTTCGGCCACCCGATGCCGTCGGTGGCCGCGGCGGTGGTGGCGGTGGCCTTGGGCCAGCCGATGTCGCCCTGCGCGGAGGCGGCGGATACGGTGCCGGCCGTCCTCGGCCAGCCGATGGAGGAGGCGGCGGTCGTGGTGCTCGCCGCCTTGGGCCAGCCGATGCCCTCCGCGGCGGTGCTGATGCCGCCGGCGGTGAGTACGGCGGAGGCGACGGCGGCGGTGGCGGCGGTGACGGCGAGGCGGGCGACGAGGTTCTTCATGACAGCTCCTCCGTGGCAATGAAGCGAATCTGCGTTGGTAACTTCTTGCCAAGAAGCTTGGCAACGCCTCCTCGGGATCTGCTCGGTATTCGCTGGAGATGGGCTGGAGGCCGGCGAGGGACGCCGCACCGCCTGCGCAGATGCCTGGCAATGTTTGTCAAACACCCCGCTCCGCGGGTCGTGCGGAGCCGGACCCGAGGGGGTTGAACAGCACTTTCACGGCCCCTCCGCTAGAGCGCCGCCGGAGCCCCCATTGCCATCACGGCCTCACGCTAGGCAATGTATTGCCAAGCAAGTTGGCAATATTTGGCGACAGCGGGGGGAGGCCCCGGAAATGAACGCGACGCCGTCATCCACGGACCACAGGGACCACACGTACGGCACGGCCACGGACCGCACGGAGCCCGCGGACCGGGAGGGCCGGACGGTCCACCTGGACACGGCGGGCTGGGGCACCATGCCCGCCGCCGTCCGCGCACTCGTCGCCGACTGCGCGAGCCGCGAGGACCGCTACGGCCCGCACGAGCTCGAGGAGGACCTCGAGGACGTCCTGCGCACCGAGGTCCACGAGCGCCTCGGCGCCCTGCTCGGCGTCCCGGCCGCCGACACCGCCGTCGTCGCGGACGCCGCCGGCGCCTTCGACGCACTGGTCTCCCGCCTCGCCCCCGGCCGCGGCGAGCGCGTCTGGACGACCCCCTACGAGAGCGCCGCCCGCCTGACCGCCCTCTACGCCCTGCGCGACCGCACCCGCTGCACGGTGGAGGTCGTCCCGCTGCGCGAGGACGGGGACCTGGACCTGGAGTGGATGGCCCGGCACATCGGCGACGACGTCGCCCTCGTCTCGGTCGTCCACGTCCCCTCCGGCTGCGGAATCGTCAACCCGGTCGAGGAGATCGGGCAGATCCTCGCCCCGTACCGGTGCGTGTACGCCGTCGACGCCTCCTACTCCGCCGGCCAGCTCCCCGTGGATGCCGGCCGCATCGGCTGCCAGCTGCTGACGGGGGACGGCTGGCGGTTCCTGCGCGGCCCGTACGCCGTCGGGTTCGCCTTCCTGGCGCCCCGGCTGCGTGCCGTGTTCGAGGACGCCGCCGCCCACCGCCCCCTGCCGCCGAACGCGGCCGTCGCGGGCCTGAACGCCGCCCTGGCCCACCACACCGCCACCACCGCCACCGACGGGCCCGCCGGCCTGGCCGGGCAGGGGCTCCTGCCCGCCCTGCGCGCCGCCGTCGAGGAGTGCCCCGGCACCGAACTGATCGCCCCGGGCCGGGTCCAGTCCGCCATCCTCGCCTTCCGCCACCGCGACCTGCCCGCCGCGCTCGTCCGCCGCCGGCTGGCGGCCCGCGGTGTCGTCGTGTGGAAGACGGTCGCGCAGGAAACCCCGCTCCACCTGCCCCGCTCCGGCGCCACCACCGCCCTGCGCGCCTCCCTCGGCCCCGACACCACCCCCCAGGACGTCGCCCGCTTCGGCCGCGCCCTGCGGGAAGTCGTCCGCGAGGAGACCGCCGGTGCGCAACGCCCCCGCCCCGCCCGCGCCCTCCCTCCCGCCCCCACTCCGGCCCTCGCCTCGGCCCCGGCCCAGGTCCCGCCCGCGGGGCCCCGGCCCCGGCCGTCCGCCGGCCGCCACCTGACCCTGTGCCCCACGCCCTGACCCTGACCCCGAACCTGAACCTGAACCCGAAGGATGCGTCCGGGACGCCCGTCCGCGGACCGGCCGTGATCAAGCGCCTGGAGAAAGCACTGGATAGAATTCGGGCATGGGTGAGCGGCCCGTCCACACGGCTGCGCCGGGACTCGCTCCGGGAGTCGGTTCCGGCGGCGCGGGGGGCTGTCCCGGGGCGCTCGCACGGTGGGCCGGCGGCGGTGTGTGATGGGTGCGGCGTCGGGGGGCATGGAGCTGTACTCCGGCCGGGCCTCGGGCCTGATCGGGGCGCAGATCGCGGGCTACCGGGTGGAGCGCGAGATCGGCCGCGGGGGCATGGCCGTCGTGTACTGCGCCAAGGACCTGCGCCTGGACCGTACGGTCGCGCTGAAACTGCTCGCCCCGGAACTGGCCCGCAACGACACCTTCCGGCGCCGCTTCACGCACGAGTCGCTGGTGGCCGCCGCCATCGACCACCCGCACATCGTGCCGGTCTTCGAGGCCGGTGAGACGGACGGTGTCCTGTACATCGCCATGCGGTACGTCTCGGGGCTGGATCTGCGGGCCCTGCTCGACCGGGACGGCCCGCTGCCGGTGACGACCGCGCTGCGGATCGCCGGGCAGGTGGCGTCGGCGCTGGACGCGGCCCATGAACACGACCTGGTGCACCGGGACGTCAAGCCCGGCAACATCCTGGTGGCCCGGGGCACGGACAGTGATCATCCCGAGTACGTCTACCTCACGGATTTCGGGCTGACGAAGAAGTCGCTGTCGCTGACCGGGTTCACGACCGTCGGCGAGTTCGTCGGCACGCTCGACTACGTGGCCCCGGAGCAGATCTCGGGCCGCCCGGTGGACGGCCGGTGCGACCTGTACGGCTTCGCCTGCGTCGTCTACGAAACCCTCGCGGGCGGCCCGCCCTTCCAGCGGGACGACGACATGGCGCTGCTGTGGGCGCACCAGTACGACCAGCCGCCGCCCCTGAGCGAGCAACGGCCGGGCATCCCGCCGGCGCTGGACGGCGTGCTGGCCAAGGCCCTGGCGAAGGTCCCCGAGGACCGTTACGACTCCTGCCTGGAGTTCGTGGCGGCACTGCGGGCCGCCGCGAGCGGCGCGGGTGTTGCTGCCGCTGTCGGCAAGGACGTGCACGCGCCGACCCAGGTGGTCCCCGCGGTCGCCGAAGCCGCGCGGACAGCCGGCCCGGTGCCCGATCCGGCGTTGGAGCCGGTGCCGGATCCGCCGCGGTGGGCCCGGCCGGTCTTCGGCCGTACCCCCGGATAGCCGCATGCCGTACGCCCGGTCGGGGCGCGCCGTACGCCCGTCCGGCCGTACGCCGCCCGCCCCCGGTCCGGCGCTGCCCGCTCCTGCCGGGGTGCGGGGCCGTCGGCTTGCGAGGTGTGCGGGACGGCCGCACACAATGGTGTGAAGGGGAACCGACGGGCGGAGGGCGAGGGGGCGGGCGCGGGGCCGGACGGCAGGAGGTTGTGTTGCGGGTTTCCTGAGGCTGTGCCGCTGGCCTGTGTGCCGCAGGCCCCGATGCCGGGAGTGGAGCTCGTGAGCATCGAACCGTCGTCGTCCCAACCGTCGTTCGGCCGTCCCAAAGGTCCTCCGTCGGGGCCGCTGGCGGGGTCTTCCCAGCCGGACCGGCCCCCACCCCCGGAGGCCGAGACCCGCCCCGGCGGCGGGCGGTCGGGACCGCCGGCCGGACCGCCCGGCGGACCCGGCGGCGGGGGCGGGGGCGGCGACGAGGGCCCGCACCACCCGTGGTGGAAGTCCGCGCCCCGGGTGGCCGTGGTCGCCACCGCGATCGTGGCGGCGGTGGCCCTGATCCTCGTGTTCACCCGCTCCGACGGCACCTCGAACCAGCAGCGGGGCGAGGTCTTCCTGCAGTCCGCCGGGAGCACGGGCGCGGACCCGTTCACGGAGTCGACCGCGAAGGAGGGCACCGCGCCGACGGCGACACCCTCGCTGCCCTCCACGGCCACGGGCACGGGCAACGCGGTACAGAGCGTGAGCGGTGACGCCCCCGGCCTCTACGGCGGGACACGCAACGTCGCCAGCTGCGACGTGGAGAAGCAGATCACCGCCCTCAAGGCGGACCCGTCGAAGAACGCGGCCTTCGCCTCGGTGCTGGGCATCCAGCCCTCCGCCGTCCCCGGCTATCTGCGCACCCTCACCCCCGTACAGCTCCGGGCGGACACCCGGGTCACCAACCACGGCTACCGCAACGGTTCTGCCACCACCTATCAGGCCGTGCTGCAGGCGGGGACCGCCGTCCTGGTCGACGACCGCGGGGTACCGCGGGTGCGCTGCGCCTGCGGGAACCCGCTGACACCGCCGGCCGCGCAGCAGAGTGCCGCCCCCAGGCCGGTGGGCCAGTCGTGGTCCGGCTACCGGCCCTCGCACGTGGTCGTCGTCGCGCCGGCGCCCCGCCCGGTGAAGAAGTTCGTCGTGGCGGGCCAGAGGAAGGGCGAATGGTTCACCCGGGACCAGGGCGACCACCGCGGCGAGCACGACACGAAGACGACACCGCCCCCGCCGCCACCGAAGCCGTCCACGCCGGGCAGGGAACAGACACCCTCGAACGGCAACACCTCGCAGGGACCGGGCAAGCCGTCCAAGCCGTCGGGGTCGGGCAAGTCCTCGGAGTCGGGCAAGCCGTCCAAGCCGTCCGAGTCGGGGAAGCCCTCGAAGTCCTCCGAGTCGGGCAAGCCGTCCAAGCCGTCCGAGTCGGGGAAGCCCTCGAAGTCCTCCGAGTCGGGCAAGCCGTCGGAGTCGGGGAAGCCGTCGAAGTCGTCGGGGTCGGGCAAGTCCTCGGAGTCGGGCAAGCCGTCCAAGCCGTCCGAGTCGGGGAAGCCCTCGAAGTCCTCCGAGTCGGGCAAGCCCTCCAAGTCCTCCGAGTCGTCGAAGTCCGGCAAGGAGTCGTCACCGTCGAAGGACAAGTCCTCGTCGGAGTCGGGCAAGCCGTCCTCTCCGTCGTCCGGGGGGTCCTCGAAGCCGCAGGCCCCGTCCTCCGAGCCGCCCTCCTCGCAGCCCGGGCCAAAGACGTCCGCGCCCCAGACCTCCGCGCCTCCGCCCCTGTCCTCCGCGCCCGCGCCTTCCGCGCCCCAGAACACGGCGCCCCAGAATTCCGGACCCCCGCCCGCCGACACAGGACAACAGCAACAGCAACAGCAACAGCAACAGCAACAGCAACAGCAGCAGCAACCGCCCGGCCCCGAGGGGTCCTAGCAGCGCTGGTGCACATACGCCGCACGGTGTCCCAGGACCACCGTGCGGCGTCTTTTTGCGCGCTATACCCGACTCGTTCCGCTGGGTCAAGTCACGACTCCTCGGAACGTGACCGTGCGGTGCCCGTGGGGCCTACTTGAAGTGCGGGCCTCACCGGAAAGGAAATCCGGAAAACAAATGAGGCAGGACGGTAGGACGGAAATCTTCGGCAGAGGGTTTTCTCTTTCACCGAAACCGCGAATTGTCCCGGTACGGCGGTCCCGGTAGAACGGTCCGCCGGCTGTCGTCCCGAATTTACGGGGCGGACAGAAGAGTCCCCTTGAATCGGTAGGAGAAAACCCATGACCCGTATTTTTCACACCCACAGCGACGCCCGTTCCAAGCGCCGGGGCTTCCGCCTCGCGACACTCGCCGCCTCGGCCGCGGTGATCACCGGGGGCATCGTCCTTCCGGCGTCCGCCGCGATGGCCGCCCCGATGCCCGCCGCGCATGTCGTGAGCTTCGTCCACGGCGGCGGTGCCGGCGGTGACGGCGGTGCCGGCGGTGCCGGAGGCGGCGGCCTCGTCGGCGGCGGCGGGGGCTCCGGCGGCTCCGGCGGCGGCAGCGTCCTGGGCGTCGGCGGTGCCGGAGGCAAGGGCGGCAACGGAGGCGACGGCATCCTGTCCGGCGGCGGTGGCGGCGGCGGCGGTGGCGGCGGCGACGGTGTCATCGGCGGCAACGGAGGCAAGGGCGGTGACGGCGGCACCGGCCTGTTCGGCGGCAGCGCCGGCTCCGGCGGCTCCGGCGGCTCCGGTGTCATCGGCGGCAACGGAGGCAAGGGCGGCAACGGCGGCTTCGGTGTCTTCCAAGGCGGCAACGGAGGCAAGGGCGGCGCGGGCGGGTTCGGCGTCCTCTTCGGCGGCCTGGGCGGCGGCGGTGGCGCCGGCGGCGGCAGCATCTTCTGACCGTTACGCCCCGGCGGGGCGGAGGCCCGCACAGCCTCCGCCCCCCGACCCCTCACCCCCGACCCCTCACCCCCATTGGCCAGGCGCGGAGCCGGACGGCCGGCGCTGCGCCCGCAGAACCACGACCTCGCTCAAGGAAAACGGAGAACCCCCATGTCCAGAACTCGCTGGCAGCGTCCGCTCGTCCTGGCGGTGGCCTCGGTGGCCCTCGCCACCGGCACCGCGTGCGCAGCCCAGGCGGCGCCGGGTGTCACCACAGGCACCAGCCAGATGGCCCCGGCCGACCCGTCCCACTGCGGCCATGGCGGGGAGGGCGGGAAGGGCGGGGAAGGCGGCAAGGGCGGTGCGCCCGGCCAGCCGGGGGAGCCCGGAAAGCCCGGCCGGTTCGGCTGCTTCAAGTTCGACGACCTGCCCGACAAGCCCAAGTCGGAGCTCACGGGCGTGGACAAGATACGGATCGTGCTGACCGTGGAGTCCGGACAGGCGAAGAAGGCCGACGTCGCCAAGAAGTACAAGATCTCCGAGAAGGAGTTCGACACCTGGGACAAGCAGTTCCGCGACGGGGACTGGGCCGCGCTGATGGGTTTGAATTCCCTCTTCGGCTCCTGAGGAACTTCCTTCGACGCCCCGGCCCGGTGCGGGCCGGGGCGTTCCTTGTCAAGCCCCGAATTCCCGGGCCGTGACGGCGAGGCCCTTGACCGGGTTTATTCGATACAGCGGAAACCGCGGTACGGAAAATAATTCTTTGGGAAGAGGAATGCCATGCATATACGTTCTTGGAAGGTCCGTCTCGGTCTCACGGTCTCGACCGCCCTGACCGCCGGTGTGGCGGCCGGCGCGCTGGCGCCCGCCGCGATGGCCGCGCCGGTGCCGCAGAACCATACGGCCGTGGTGGCCGCCGCCCGGCAGCTCCCCGCCGACGGTGCCCGACCGGGCGGCGGCAGCCAGTTCGCCAACGGCCAGTTCGCTAGTGGCCAGTTCGGCACCGTCAAGGTGGGCGACGGCAGCGTGCGGATCGGCGACCGGGTGTGTGCGGGCAACTGCAACGGGACCGTCAACGGGAGCAACGGCGGCCAGGGCGGGATCTGCGCCGGGCTGTGCAACGGCAGCGCCAACGGCGGTACCGGCACGGCCGGCGCGCCGGGCCGCGAGGGCGGTATCGGCGGCCAGGGCGGGATCTGTGCCGGGATCTGCGGCGGCAGCGCCAACGGCGGCACCGGCGGCACGGGCGGGGCCGCGGTGGGCACCGGCGACGGCGGCCGCGGCGGCAAGGGCGGCACCGGCGGGATCTGCCTCGGGCTCGGCTGTGAGAGCGGTGGCCTGGGCGGCCGCGGCGGCACCGGCGGCGCCGGCTGACGTCCGCCCGCCCCGCGAGGGGGCCGGCCCGCGGCGGCGGTGGGAGTTGGTTGCGCCCGCGGGGCCAGGGCGCGGACAGGCCGAGCAGGTTCGCCGAGGACGAGGCGGTCCGCCCCGAAGGACGCCGCCGCGGCGGCCGGTGCCGGGGTTCCCGCAGCGCGGGCGGCCCTGTGTCGTGGTCGAGTGGGTTCGTGGGCGGGGTGAGGACCGTGACGTCGGGGCGGTAGGGAGAGCGTGTGGTGAGGGAGCGGATCGACTACCGGGCGCTGTTCGCCGCCACCCCCAGCCCGTACCTGGTGCTGGGCCGCGACCTGGTGATCGTGGACGTCAACCGGGCCTACCTCCTGGCGACCGGCCGCACCCGGGCGGAACTGGTCGGGCGGTATATCTTCGACGCCTTCCCCGACAATCCCGCGGACCCGGGCGCCGACGGGGTGCGGAATCTGAGCGCCTCCCTGCACTGGGTGCTGCGTTCGAAGGAACCGGACACCATGGCGGTGCAGAAGTACGACATCCCCGTCGCCGGCCGTCCGGGTGCGTTCGAGGAGCGCTGGTGGTCGCCGATCAACACCCCGGTGCTCGGGCCGGACGGGCAGGTGGAGTGGATCATCCACCGGGTGGAGGACGTGACCGGGTTCGTCCTGTCCCGCCTTCCGCGCGCGCAAGGGACCGGCGTGCTGGGCGAGCGGGAGGCGATGGAGGCCGAGCTGTATGCGCGGGCGCGCGAACTGCAGCAGCTGAACGAGGAACTGCGCAAGGCGCACGGCCGGGAACGCCAGATCGCCGTCGCCCTGCAGGAGGCCATGCTGCAATCACCCGACCTGGCGGGCCACCAGAACATCGCGGTGCGCTACATGCCCGCCGCCGGGTCCCTGAACGTGTGCGGCGACTGGTACGACGTGGTCGATCTGCCCGGCGGCTTCGCCGTGGCCGTCGGCGACGTCGTCGGGCACGGCCTGGAGGCCGCCGCGACGATGGGCATGCTCCGCAGCGCCCTGTCCGCGGCGGTCCGCGCCCTGCACGAGCCGGCCAGAGCGCTGGAGGTGCTGGGCCTGTATGCCCGCTCGGTGGAAGGGGCGCTGGCCACCACCGCGGCCGAGGCCGTCATCGACAACCGGGTCCACCGCATCCGCTACAGCAGCGCCGGTCATCTCCCGCCCGTCCTGGTGCATCCCGACGGGTCCTTCGGCCTGCTCGACCAGGCCACCGACCCCCCGCTGGGCGCCCGCCCCCGCCATGTGTCGCGCCCCCAGGCCGAGCTGCCCTACACCCCGGGAGACACCCTCGTGCTCTACACCGACGGGCTCATCGAACGCCGGGGAGAGGACATCGACGTCGGTCTGCGCCGGCTCACCGACACCCTCACCCGCCACACCCGTCTTGCTCCCGAACGCCTGGCCGACATGCTGCTCGCCCGCCTCGGTGTCAGCAGCGGCGGACGCGACGACGTCGCCCTGGTCGTCGTGCGCCTCTAGGGCCTGCCGGCGGATCATGCCGTAGACGCGGGGATGAGGTCCCGCCCGTTTCCTGCGACCTGGTCCGCCGGACAGGCCCTGGCGTTCTGCGGCCCGGTGCGGGCGGCGGTCAGCCGGGGGAGAGGGACTGCTCGGCCCAGACGGTCTTGCCGGTGAGGGCGTGCCGGGTGCCCCAGCGCCGGGCGAGCTGGCCGACCAGCAGCAGGCCCCGCCCGCCCTCGTCGAAGGTCCGGGCGCGCCGCATGTGCGGGGCGGTGCTGCTGGAGTCGAAGACCTCGCAGGTGAGCGTGGAGGCCTCGTGGATCAGCCGCAGCTGGATGGGCGGCCGGCCGTAGCGGATGGCGTTGGTGACCAGTTCACTGACCGTCAGTTCGGTGATGAAGGCGGCGTCGTCCAGCCCCCAGGCGGTCAACTGCTCGGTGGCGTGCTTGCGTGCCCGGGCGACGACGGCCGGGTCGGAGGCCAGGTCCCAGGCGGCGACCCGGTCGGTGTGCAGGGCCCGGGTGCGGGCGACGAGCAGGGCGATGTCGTCGTCGGGACGGTGGTTCAGCATGGCGGTGAGGACTCTGTCGCAGACCGTGTCGAGGGTCTTCGCGGGGCGGGCGAGGGCGGCGAACATCTTGTCCAGTGCCTCGTCGATGTCGTGGTCGCGGGCGGCGAGCAGACCGTCGGTGTAGAGGGCCAGGAGGCTGCCCTCGGGCAGTTCGGTCTCGAAGGTCTCGAACGGCAGGCCGCCCAGGCCCAGCGGCGGGCCGGCCGGGACGTCGAGGAAGCGGACGGCGCCGTCCGGGGTGACCGCGGCGGGCGGCGGGTGGCCGGCCCGGGCGAGGGCGCAGCGGCGCGAGACCGGGTCGTAGACCGCGTACAGGCAGGTGGTGCCGATGCCCCCGGCACTCTCGGCGGTGTCGTCCGTGCCGCTCTCGTCGGCGGACAGGTGCAGGACGAGGTCGTCGAGGTGGGTGAGCAGTTCGTCGGGCGGCAGGTCGACGTCGGCCAGGGTGCGCACCGCGGTGCGCAGCCGGCCCATGGTGGCGGAGGCGCGGATGCCGTGGCCGACCACGTCGCCCACGACGAGGGCCACCCGCGCACCGGACAGCGGGATGACGTCGAACCAGTCGCCGCCCACGCCGGCCCGGGTGCCGGCGGGCAGATAGCGGGTGGCGATGTCCAGGGCTCCCTGGTCGGGCAGCGTCTGCGGGAGCAGGCTGCGCTGCAGGGTCATGGTGCTGGTGTGCTCGCGGCTGCCGCGGCGGGCGGTGTGGATGCTGACGGCCGCCTTGGCGGTGAGTTCCTCGGCCAGCCACAGGTCGTCCGTCTCGAAGGGCTCCGCGTGCCGGTGCCGGCCGAAGAGGGCCACGCCGAGGGTGGCGCCGTGGGCCCGCATCGGCACCACCATCACCGAGTGCGTTGTGCTGCCCAGGAGCTGGGCGGCCCCCGGGTCCTGCCGCGCCCACCGGAGGAGGTCGGGGTCGGCCGCGTCGTACAGGGCGCCGTGGCCCTGGGCCAGGCACCGGGCCACCGGTGACAGGGCCGGGTAGAGGGTCTTCGTGCCCGCCGTGCCCGCGGCGGAGGCGGGGGGGCCGTCGTCGAGGACCGAGCGCACCGCGGTACGGGTCGCGGCGAGGGGCCTGGCCGGGGCGGCGGGGGAGGGCTCGCCGCCGTGCCGGGGGGCGTCCAGCAGATCGACGGCGGCGAAGTCCGCGAGCCCAGGGACGGCGATGTCGGCCAGTTCCTGCGCGGTGCGCCCGCTGTCCGCGGTGGTGCCGATGCGGGACGAGGCCTCGCTCAGCAGGAGCATCCGCTGCCGGGCGAGATGCTCCTGGAGCCGCTGGTGCGCCGCCAGGCACACCGCGCGTACGTGCCCGGCGGGGTCCTCCAGCGGGACGAGGGAGGTCGACCAGCCGTCGTTCGCCCCGGTGCCCGCGGGGCCGGCACCCGCCCGCAGTTGCTGCGGGCCGCCGCCCTCCAGCACCCGGCGCATCTTCGCCTCGGTCTCGTCGCTCACCGGATGCGGCACGATCTCCGGCAGACGCAGCCCGCGCATCTGGTCCTCGGTGAGGGACAGCACCTGCTCCATACCGGCGTTGGCCCGCACCAGCCGCAGGTCCGCGTCGAAGACGGCCATGACACAGGGCGCCTGACGAAACGCCCATTCCCCCAGCCGCCCGCTCCCGGACGTCCCGCTCCCGTACGTCCCGCTCCTGGGCGTCCCGCTTCCGGGCGTCGTGCTCCCGGCGGCCTCGTTCCCGGGCGCCGCGCCCCCGGCTGCTTCTCCTTCGGGCGGGCCGGCGGGTGTTCGTCCCTCGGGTGTGCCGGTCACGGCGGACACCACGAGCCACTCGGTGACGGGGCCCTCCGCCGTGCGGTGGTGCCCCAGCAGTTCCCGCCGCAGCCGGCGGCCGTCGCGGTGCCGCGGTGCCGCGGTGCCGCTCCACCGCTCCCGTCCGGCCGCGTCCCGCAGCGCCGCCGCGCCGGCCGTGCCGGCGCCGTCGGCGGGCAGACGGGCGGCGGGCTGTCCCACGACCTCCGAGGGCGGGTAGCCGAGCAACTGCCGGGCGCCTCGCTCCACTCCGTCACGATGCCCCGCGCGTCGACGGCGGCGGTGGCCGGGGGAGGGGGAGGGGCCGGGCGGGCCGGACCGGGGGAGGCGTCCGACTCGTGTGGCCGCTCACCAGGAGGGGTGGGAAGTCGCTCCATCGCCGCTCATCTCGCCCTTCGGGAACCTGCACGGCCGGGGGCTCTCCTGACAAGCATGATCCCGGGGGGCACGGAGTACCAACCCGGCGCCGTCACCGGGGGCGCGGCCCGCCGCCTCGTCCGTGACCGCGCCCCTGCAAACCCGCGGGGATTGCCTGTGACAGGCCTGTGACAGTCGGCGGACACCGTCATGAAGTCCCCCGGTCACCCTTTATGTAAAGCGGACAAAAAGCCTTATTCGGTCATATGTCCCCTGCTTTCAAGGGTGTGAGCAGCGACGACCGAGCCGACACGTCGGAGGAAATCCCATGAGCCTCACACTCGCCACGTCGCACGCCGAAGCCCCCGTCCCCGCGCTGGCCCCCCGCGAGCAGGAGACGCTGCGACATATCGCCGCAGGGCGCACCTACCTGCAGACGGCCCGCCACATGGGACTCTCCAAGCACACCGTCGACGCCTACCTCCGCCGTATCCGGGCCAAGCTCAACATCAACAGCACCGCCGAACTCACCCGGCTGGCCATCTCCCTGGGCCTGTGACCACCACGCTCCCCAAGGCCGTGACCACCACGCCCCCCGCGACCACGATGTGACCGCCGCGCCGCACCGCCGCTGCTCACCGGCCCGGGCCGAACTCCCTTCGGCCCGGCCCCGTCAGCAGCGGCACACCGGCACCGTTTTGGCACCACCCCGGCGCCGGAAGACCATGCCCGGCCCGTCTCACATCTCACATGCCCAGCCTGGACCGGTCTCACATGCCCGGCCTGGGTGGGACCGCGCCGGATCGGAGGCCGCTACGACCACGGGTACGCCGACAGCGAGTACGAGGTCCTCGCCATCGACCGCGGCCCGCGCGAGGGTTGGCCGTCGTGGCAGGTCTCGGTGCGCGGCCGGGACGGCGAGGTGCGCGAGCACTGCACCGGGTGGGACCCCTGAGGACCGGTTCATCGCCCAGCCGCCGACGGACGTGACGGTCGTGTCCATCGGGTGGGTGCACGACGACGAAGAGGCCGAGTACGCAGGCATCCTGCAGCGCGCGGACATCGCCATCGACCTGCGCCGCCACTTCCGCGACCCGCACGTCCGTGCCGACCTGCGTCAGCTCACCGCCCACGACCAGGTCGTACGCGACACCGTCATGAACACCCTGGGCGCCCGCCAGGTCCTCGCCGCGACCGCACTGCAGGTCCAGGGCTACCTCGCCGGGCCGACGGCCGCGCCGCTGACGCGACGGCTGCAGGCCTTCCGTCAGGGCCAGGCATCAGCAGGAGGGAGGTGCTGGACGAGGGCCGGCCGGCGCTAGCGCAATCCGGCCTCATCAGTGCCCGGAAGCGGATGGTTGCCCTTTCAGGTGGTGGGGCCTGACGCCCGCCCCCACCACACCTGCCGTCTCAGGCTTGGGTGATCTCGATGTGGTGCGGCTTGGCCGCCTGCGCCTTGGGGACGGTGACTGTCAGCAACCCGTCGGACAGCGTCGCGGTGATCTCTTCAGCCTTGAGGCCCGCCGGCAGCAGCGCCCGGTACTCGAAACGCCCGGTGCGCCGGGTGCTGCGGCGCAGGACGCCTTCACGCTCGCGCTCCTTGTACTCCCCTGTGATACACAGTTCCCGCTCGCTGACCTCGACGTCGATGTCCTCGCGCTTGATCCCGGGCAGTTCCGCCTCGACCACGTAGGCGTCGTCTGTTTCGTGCAGGTCGGCCATGGGCGACCAGCCTCTTGCGGAGGGCGTGGCACTTGCGGCCTGCTCCAGGAACCGGTTCATCCGTTCGAAGAGATCGTCGAACTCGGCAGTGATCGGCTCGCCCCAGCCCAGGGAGGGCGACGCTCGTTCCACGAGATGGCCGGGCCGGTGGTGTACGGGCAGAGTCATCGCGGGTCACCTCCGCATACGATGGCATTCGGGTCATTTCCATGCTGCGGGCATCCGCCACGGCCCGCGATTCGGACAGTCGGCGACCGGCTCCAGGAGCTCGGGCCGCGGACTTGTCTGGTCAGGAGCGCCTGTCATCCCTTCGGGCGGATCCATTCCACCGCCTTCGCGCCTGATCAGGTGGGTCCTCTGGTTCCCGGCAGGCTGGCCGGCATGGGCCACTGGGTGTACGTCTTCTCGGGTCGCCCCGACTCGGGGGATTACCAGCAGATCGCGGACGATGAGGAGCCGGGTCATGCGGTGCTGCGTGAACGCCTGGGCGGCCTTTGCACCGTGGACGGGTTCGTGCGGGAGAGCATCGGCGACCTGATGAAGGCGGCCCACTTCCGGTGGGTGGCCGGCGGAGCCCCGTCCGTGGTGGCGGCCGACGGTGCTGCAGGCTTCCGGCCTTGCACCCACACGCGAAGGACTGCCTGGCCAGTGAGCGTGGGCAGCAGCCCCGACCACCAGCGATCCCGCGTGAGGGGGCTTTTCGAGCCCGCATTTCGAGGCTGCCGAGAAAGCTGTGCGCGATACCGTGCTCGGCGAATCTCATGATGAATCGCCAGCGGTGCCGCAGAAGGCAGGCCCGGCACTTCGCAGGGTGCCGGGCCTGTTCGGGCGTGGGGTCAGACGACGCGGATGTTCTCCGCCTGGGGGCCCTTCTGGCCCTGGGTGACGTCGAACTCGACGTGCTGGCCTTCCTGCAGTTCCCGGTAGCCCTGGCCGGTGATGTTGGAGTAGTGGGCGAAGACGTCCGGGCCGCCGCCCTCCTGCGCGATGAAACCGAAGCCCTTCTCCGCGTTGAACCACTTCACAGTGCCCTTGGCCATGCCTGGTCTCCTTCGTGGGGGTTCGGGCCCGCACGGTGCCGCGGGTCCGGAGATGATCGCCCTGGTCCGGAGAGTGCTGCACAGCAAAACGCCCGCGGGCAAGATGACCGCGGGCGAACAACTTCGGAACCACGACTGCTCTGTGGACAACGCTAGTTCCTGCGCTTGGGCACCGCCAGGCCGCAACGCCGCCTGCCCCGCCGTCACACGGAAGACGCCGGTCCGGCTTCCCTCTCCAGGGCACAGCGCCCTCCTCACGGGCGAGCGGGTCTGCGAGCAGCCGGTAGCCGCGAGCGCAATGGCGGCGGGACAGGCCGGCCTCGGCCGGTCTCCTCGCACACGTCCAGCGTCTCGGGGCCTGCGGGTGCTCTGCGACCGGTGAGGAGCAGCGGGCGGGCGCGTCCGGCGATCAGCCGGGGCAGCTTCTCGGCGCGTGCGGGTCAGCGTCTCCAGCGGTGCTGCTCGGCCGCTCGCCGTCGGATCACGTACAGGTCGGCGATGGCCACGGCAGTGGACGCCGCGCAGAGCGCGGCCAGTGCGATGAACAGAGTGCGGTCGGGCTGGGAGGCAGGTTTCACTTGCCATGCGAGGAGGGCGAAGCCGGCGGCGCCCAGCGCGAACAGCACGGTGAAGAGACGCGAGAGGAGCCGCCGGGCGGGCAGGTCGGTCTGTGCCCAGCGCGGCTCGCTGCCGGTGTGACGCCAGCGGCGTGCCGCGGCCCGCGCCCGCCGGTCGGCCGTCCGTGCATGCCAGTGCCGTGTCACGTGGTGGCGTCCATGGCGCGAAATGGCCATCCTTTGTCCTTCCCGTAACGCGCAGGGCGGTGGAGGCGTGCCTCCGGCCTGGGTGTCCGACGCTCACTCCTGGGGTCTTGGGCCCGGTCTCTCGGGCCGGGTGCGGCCGGTGCCGCCGTGTTGCAGGTCGAAGACGGTGACGCGGATGTCCTTGATGATGTTGTCGAGACGGTCGACGGTCTGCAGGATTCGGTGCTGGAGGTCGCCGGGTGCAGCGGTGGCCGCGCTGTTGAGGGCGAGGCTGACGCCGAAGATGTCCTCGATGACGCGGTCGTGCAGAGCCTGGGCGATGCATTCGTGGTCCTGGATGCGGGCGATGAACTCTGCGTCGGTGCGTTGTGCGGCCAGGTGCTGGGCGAGGGTGGCCTGGGCGGCGAAGCCGGTCAGCGCGCCGAGCTGGGGCTCGTCGAAGGCCGGCCGCCCGGGTCGGCGGGTGACGAGCAGAACTCCGGTCGGCTCTGCGCCGCTGGAGAGGGGGGCGAGCATGGCCGGCCCGAGGAGCCTCGACCACGCGGCGCCCGGACCATGGGCACGCTCGTCCGCAGCCAAGTGGGAAGTGAGCAGCGGTTTGCCGCTGGTCAGTACGTGGCCGCACAGGGATCCCTGCGTGGGCAAGTGCCGTCCGGTCAACCCTGGGGCGTCATGCCCGTCGGCGAGGCGGATCACGAGCCGGTCGGCGCTCTCGGGCACGGCGATGGCGGCGAGGTCGGCCTCGGCGACCTGCCGGGCGTGTTCAGCGATCGAGGCAAGCGCCCGCTCGGTGTCGATGCCGCTCAGCAGGGCAGCGGTGATCTCGGCGCTGGCGCGCTGCCATGCCTGCTCGCGCTGGGTCTGCTGGAACAGGCGGGCGTTGTCGAAGGCCAGTCCGGCGGCGCGGGCCAGAGCCTGTGCCAGTTCCTCGTCCTCGTCGCTGAACGGCTCCGGCACGGCCCGCAGGCCGGCCTTGTCACCCAGGCACAGGGCGCCCACGGTCTGGCCGCGGGCACGGATCGGCACGCCGAGGAAAGTGTGCAGCGGTCCGGGACCAGGTGCCCACCCGACGGGAACCGGGTGGGCGCTGAGGTCATCGATCCGAAGGGGCTGGTCGGCCTCAGCGAGCTGCTGCACGACGCTCTCGTCTACAAGGCGACAGTCCTCCACGGCCTCGGCGTCCGCATGTCCGGCACCTGCCTGGAGGAACCGGGAGAGGTCACCGGCCCCGTCGAAGACGGCGAGGGCGGCATGGCGCGCATGCAACAGGTCACACGCTGTGGTCAGCAGATGATCCAGAACGGCGGGAGAGGAGATGTCGGCGGTGATGGCGAGAACAGCACGCAGCAGCTCCCGGAGCCGACCCTGTGTACGGAGCACCTCTCCGGCACGGTCGACCAGTTCCTGGACCGCGCAGTCCAGCTCCAGGCGCGCGGGATCCGGGAAACTCAGCAGGTCGGATATGTCGTCAGCCGGGCCGGATTCCGATCCGGCTGAGCCTGCGGTCGGGAACCGTGCCATCGGTGCGCCCCTATATGTGACTTATAGCAATGATTACCCCGAATTTTCCTATCGATGCTTGGTGCCTGCCCCTGGTCCGGCAGCACTGGGCCAGGGCACTCGTCCACTGTGGTGGGGGGTGCCGGTCAGAGGGAAGCTGCGGCCGCTCACCTCACTGGTGGTGATCCGTACCAGGACCTCCTCAGGGGCTGGGACCCAAGCCGCCGTCGACCGGGCCAGGTGTTCACGCTGCGCCGCGTCCGTGACAACATGCGCATAGCCGGTCACGCACACGTGCCATGCGGCGTCGCTCGCCGCATCCGTCCCATCGGCTTCAAAGGCCACCACATCACCGTCGAGTGCCTGGGGCAGGTGCGCAGCCGAACCGCCGCCGATTACCACGCCGTCGTTCATCAGGTAGTTCACAGGCACGATCGCCGGCAGAGCGCGCTCGGTGAACACCACTCGCCCATAGCCGCCCCGCTCGAGCAGCTCCATACAGCGTTGCCGATCGAGCCGACCCATCGGCGGCGCAATCCCGGTCATGCCCTCAAGGTCTCTCGTACCGGCACCGGCTCGCATCGGGCCGAAGGTCCTCCCTTGCTCACCATGTGGACCATCCATTTGTCCTGGCCGCAAGGCTGAAGATCGCGAAAATCCATGCCCGGATCGCTGACCGGCGCCGTGACTGCATGCACAAGATCACCACTCGGCTCGTTCGTGACTGCACGCACCAGACCCCTCTCACCTGCGCTTAAGAGGCGCCGATACGTCCCTCCGACCTGATCCGCCGGACAGGCCCTAGCCTGGACCCCAGGGGGCGGCTCGGGCGAAGCCCAAGGAGGCTGACGTGGCTGAAGCGACTCCTGAGGCCGGAGCGAAGGACAGCGACCGGACATCCGCCGGCCCCCGCGGCACCGGCACCCCCGGCTACCTGCCCATCGCCGAGCACGGCCTGATCGGCGACCTGCGCAGCGCCGCCCTCGTCGGCACGAACGGCACCATCGACTGGTACTGCTGCTCCCGCTTCGACGCACCCAGCGTCTTCGCCTCGATCCTCGACGCCGAACGGGGCGGATCCTTCGAACTCGCCCCCGACGTCCCCACCCGCACCAAACAGTTCTACTTCCCCGACACCAACGTCCTGATCACCCGCTTCTTCGCGGACGACGGAGTCGGCGAGATCCAGGACTTCATGCCCGTCGTCGACGACTCACGCGAGGCCGACCGCCACCGCCTCATCCGCCGCGTGGTGTGCGTCCGCGGAGCACTCCCCTTCCGCGCCCGCGTCGCCCCCCGCTTCGAGTACGGCACCGCACCCCACACCGTGCACGCCGGGGCCGGCCAGGCGGTCTTCGCCTCCGCCTCGCTGCACCTCGCCCTGACCTCCACCGCGCCCATCGAGATCGACGGCCCGGACGTCTGGGCCCTGTTCAAACTGCACGAGGGCGAGACGGCCGTCTTCACCATCGACCAGATCGGCGGCGACGTGGCACCCCGCTTCTGCGCCGTCGCCGAGGCGGAACGAGAATTCAACGCGACCGTCCGCTACTGGCGCCACTGGCTGTCCCAGTCCCGCTACCGCGGCCGCTGGCGGGAAATGGTCCACCGCTCCGCCCTCACCCTCAAACTCCTCACCTACGCCCCCACCGGCGCCATCGTTGCCGCGCCGACCACCAGCCTGCCCGAACAGATCGGCGGCGAACGCAACTGGGACTACCGCTACGTGTGGATCCGCGACGCCGCGTTCTGCGTGTACGCGATGCTCAGACTCGGCTTCACCGACGAAGCCGAAGCCTTCATGGGCTTCGTCACCGAGCACGTCCAGCGCGCCCCCGACGGCCCGACCGGACCCACCGGCCCCCTGCAGATCATGTACGGCATCGACGGATGCCGTGACCTGCCCGAACGCGAACTGCCCCACCTCGAGGGCTACCGCGGCTCAGCCCCCGTACGCGTCGGCAACGCCGCCGTCGACCAGCTCCAGCTCGACATCTACGGAGCACTCATCGACTCCCTCTACCTCTACGACAAGTGGGGCAAGCCCATCTCCAGCGCCCACTGGGACAGCATCAGCGAGCTCGTCGACTGGGTGTGCGACCACTGGGACCAGCCCGACGAGGGAGTCTGGGAGACCCGCGGCGGCCGCAAGACGTTCCTCTACTCCCGCCTCATGTGCTGGGTGGCGATCGAACGCGCCATGCGGCTGGCCCACCACCGCGGCCTGCCCGCCGACATGGTCCGCTGGGGCGCCGTCCGCGACACGATCTACCGGCGCATCATGAGCCACGGCTGGTCCGCCGAACGCCACGCCTTCACCCAGTACGAGGACAGCGACATCCTCGACGCCTCCCTGCTGATGATGCCGCTGGCCAAGTTCATCGCCCCGACCGACCCCAAATGGCTCGCCACCCTCGACGCCCTCGGCGAGGACCTGGTGTCCGACTCCCTGGTCTACCGCTACGACCCCCAGGCCAGCCCCGACGGCCTCCAGGGCGAGGAAGGCACCTTCTCGATCTGCTCCTTCTGGTACGTCGAGGCACTCACCCGCGCCGGCCGCCTGGACGAGGCCCGCCTCGCCTTCGAGAAGATGCTCACCTACGCCAACCACCTCGGCCTCTACGCGGAGGAGATCGGTGTCACCGGCGAACAGCGCGGAAACTTCCCCCAGGCCTTCACCCACCTCGCCCTGATCAGCGCCGCCTTCAACCTCGACCGCATGCTCGGCTAGACGAATGAGTCCGGTGTCGGGACCGGTGCGCGAGCGTGAAGAGAGGGCGCTCAAGACCATGTTGTGACGCAACCCGTCTGCCTTGCCCTGGCGCAAGCCCTGCCCCGCAGGTACAGGTCCGGGCGCGCCGCTCGCGCAGCGCGACGGCGAGGTCTTCCAGGTACGTGCCCACGCCGTCCCGCCCGCCGGACTGCTCGGCATCGCCACGGCGGCCACCTGTTTCGGGGTTCTGCTCGGCAGGTTCAGGGGTAGACGCCGGCCCGGAAGGCGAACGAGACGAGTTGCGCTCGATCACGTGCGCCGACCTTCGCCATGGCCCGCACCGCATGCGTCTTCACGGTGAACGGCGACACGGACATCTGGGCCGCGATCTCGTCGTTGCCGAGACCGCTCGCGACGAGAACGACCACGTCCCGCTCCCTGGGTGTCAGAGCGTCGAAGCGTCGCAGCAGTTCCTGGTCGATCACCGGGGGCGGACTGTCGGTCATGTGACCGATGAGCGCGGCCGTCGCGGCGGCCGACAGCGCACCGCCACCGCCAACGACCTCGGTGATTCCGGCGACGAGTTCAGCGGGGCTCACGGTCTTGCTCAGGAAGCCGTTGGCGCCCGCGCGAAGGGCGGCGAGAACGATGTCGTCCTGGTCAAAGGTGGTCAGCACGATCACCCGCATCTTTGCGGGCGGGTGCTCTTTGCGGATCCGGCGGGTGGCTTCGACACCGTCGATGCCGGGCATCCGGATGTCCATCAGGACCAGGTCGACGGGGTGGTCCCGGAGGAAGGGGACGACCTGGAGCCCATCGGAGAGATCACCCGCAACAACGAGACTTGGGTCGAGCCGGAGCATCGCTTTGATGCCGGCCCTTATCTCGTCCTGGTCGTCGACGATCAGAATCCGCGTCATCGGACGACGGCTCCCAGAGGGCTGAACTCCGCATGGACCCGGAATCGCCCGTCGTCACTGTCGATCGTCAGCCGCCCGCTGGAGGACTCGACGCGTTCGCGCATCCCCACGAGCCCGAGTCCGCTGCCCGAGCCGGAGCCGCGCAGTGAGCGACCGACGCGGTTCTCCACGGTGACGCAGATCCTGCCGTCGCGCTGGCCCACATCCACCGTTGCCGCCCCCTCTCCATGCCGGTAGGCATTCGTGAGCGCTTCCTGAACGACCCGGTAGACCGTCACGCCGACGCTGGGCTCCACGAAACCGGCGGGGATGTCGATGGAGGGATGGACGTCGAGGCCGATGCTCTCGAAAGAGGCGATAAGGCCTTCCAGGCCGCTGAGCGCCGGGGTCGGCCGGAGCGCCTCGTCTTCGGAGATGTCGTCTGCGAGGCGGAGGAGCGCGAGAATCCGTTGCGTTTCGACGACGACGGCGCGGGCGCTGGACCTGGCTGAGACCAGGGCCTGCCGGGAGGACTCGGCGTCTTCGGGCAGCCCGATCTCCGCGGCACCGAGATGCAGGCTCAGCATCGCGACCTGGTGGCCGATGACGTCGTGGAGGTCCCGGGCGATGCGGAGCCGTTCCTCGGTCACCCGTCGGGTGGCTTCGATCTCGCGGGTGGCGATGGCGCTTTCGGCCCGTTCCTCCAGGGTGCGCCAGTGCTCTCGATGGATGCGCAGCGCGGCCCCTGTCGCCCCTCCTGCTATGGCTGAGAAGAGTGCGGCGGCTCCCACGATCGCGCCGCCGCGGAATCCTCCCAGCGTCATGAACGCCCCCAGGAAGAACGCCGCCACGATGCCGGTTCCGGCCAGCGGCTGCTTCCCCCTGAGGGTGACCGAGAACAGCACGAGCACTGCCATCATCCACACCGACAGGGGGTCGTGGCCCACCGCTGTGACGGCGAAGGACGCCGCGCTCGTTACGACCAGTCCTGCCCACGGCCTCCACCACGAGAGGGCGACACCGCCACCGGCGAGGAGTACGGAGAGGGCCGTCGGCCAATCCGACCCTCGCAGGATCACTGCCGCGATCTGGCCGGTGAACACCAGCGCGGCCACCGAATAGGCGATGAGGTGCAGCGACTTGGGGCGGCGGACCCACAGGGGTGCCACGGGCCCGTCCTGATTGCTCTGCGCCTCGACCATGGTCTGATTCTCGTCCACGTGTGCTGCGGCCGTGTACTTCGAATGATGTAGACGGCGAGCCCGGTCCGGGCGATGGGGACGGCAGAACTCATTCGATTCGAAGTGGATGGCAGAACTACTTCGTTCGAAGTACACGGCTCCTCCCGAGGCCGCTGAGACTCCTCATCGAGGCGACCGTCTCACACCATCACGATCACAAAACGGGACACCCGATGACTCAGACCACCGTGACTTCGAGCACGCACACGACCACCACGACGTCCTCCGGGCTCCGATCGCTCTATCTGATCCGAGTCGCCTTCTCCCTGATCTGGGTGGCACTCGTCGTCGCGACCTCCGCCTCGCTCGTGTCGGCGGACAAGCCCACCGTGATCGCGGCCGTGCTGCTCGTCAGCTACCCCCTGTGGGACGTCATCGCCACACTCCTCGAGCGTCGCATGGCTGGCACCGGCTCCACGGACCGCCTCGGTACCACCAACATGGCTCTCGGCCTCGCCACCACCGCCGGGATGATCGTTGCCGTCTTCTCCACCATCGGGTCGGCCCTGCTCGTGTTCGGCATCTGGGCCCTCCTTTCCGGAGCGATCCAGCTCGTCGTGGCGATCCGGCGCCGACGCACCGTCGGTGCCCAGTGGCCCATGGTCATCAGCGGCGGACTGTCCGTCCTCGCCGGTGCCTCCTTCGCTGCCATGTCCGCCTCGGCGACGAGCAGCCTCTCCTCCGTCGCCGGATACTCAGCCTTCGGTGCCTTGTGGTTCCTTGTCTCCGTCATCGCCCTGAGCATCCGCAGCCGACGCGAAAAGCGTTGACCACCGCGGTCGGAGCCACCGCCTCTCCCGGGGCGCGGCGCCTTCCGCGAACTCGGCGTCGAGCAGATCGTCAGCCCGACTGTTGAGGGAGGCAGGGGAACATGCCGGTCAGGTGCTTGCGGGCGAAGCGCAGCCAGCGCGCCCCGGAGCGGTGGCCGAGCAGGGCTTGCGCCAGGGCAAGGCAGACGAGTTCGGTCGGTCAGCAGTGGCGGCCGTCCCATCCCCCGGGTCCCCCCGATCTCGTTGTCGATCTTCACGTACAGCGCGGTCAAGAGGGTGTTCAGGCCGTGCGTCACAACATGATCTTGAGCGCCCTCTCTTCAAGCTCGCGCACCGGCCCCGACACCGGACTCATTCGTCTGGACCGCACGCCCGGCTGCTCCTGTATGACATCAACGAAGGTGAGGCGCGTCTCCCTGCCACAGCCCCCGGCGCCGCCCCACCGCCCCGGCTGTGACGCAGCTCCTGTCGCCCCGCGGGAGACCGCCGTACCGTTGTCCGCCCCGCACATCCCCGCCCGGGCGCGCAGTGCCCGCGACCGGATCACCCACACCGGAACACCCAGGACAGGCGGGCACACGCACAGGACGGCCCACCATGCCCACCGCTCTCTCGCCCGTCATCGCCGCCTCCACACGCTGGCTGCTGGCGGCCTTCCCCCGGCCGCCGGCCCGCTGAACCAGGCTCTGGCCGAAGCCCAGGCAGGACACGCGGCCACCATCGCCGCCGCCCTGCGCTACCCCACCGCACTGGACGCCGAACTGCTGGACCTGCTCGGCCCCGGCGGCTCCGGCCGGCTGGACTTCGTCACCGGCGCCGACGCACCCCCGCTGACGGACGCCACCCACGCCTGGCGCACCCAGGTCGACGAGACCGTCGTCAGCTGGGCGGCCTGCCTGCTGGCCGACGCCGACCTCGCCGCCCTGGCCGCCGCCTGCCTGGCCGCCACCCACCACGGCCCCGACAGTGTGGGCGACGCGCGCCGGCTGACCATCCCCAGCCCGCGCGACCACCGCGCGGCCCCCCTGCTGCGCCACCCGGACTTCCTCGGCCCGATCGCGGACCTCCACCGCGAGACCCTCCTCGGCCTCCTCGGCGCCGCCCCGGCCGTCACCGCCCCCGAGCCCGGGTGACCACCAAGCCCGTACGACCACAGGCAGCCGGCCACCGCCCGGCGCGCCGCTGCGGGGACCACCAGAATCCTGGGCAACGACGCGCACGGTCCCATGCGGAACCTGCTCGCTGACCAGTTTGGGAACGGCCCTGGCGCTGGCCGGCCGCAGCGCGCTGGCCGGCCACAAGGCTGCGGGCACGCTGGGTGGTGCGCTGGCCGGTATCCAGCATGTGTGGCTGGACGGCAAGGTCAAGGCCGCCGGCCTGGACTGGAACCTTCAGAAGATCAACGCCCCGGCGGCGTGGTCCACCGGCGCCACCGGCAAGGGCGTGAAGGTCGCCGTCATCGACACCGGAATCGACACCACCCACCCCGACCTGTCGACCCAGGTCACCGAATCGGTCAACTTCTCCGACGCCCCGGACGCTCTCGACCACGTCGGCCACGGCACCCACGTGGCGGGCACCATCGCCGGCACCGGCGCTGCCTCCGGCGGGGCACGCAAGGGCGCCGCCTACGGCGCCAGCCTCTTGAACGTCAAGGTCCTCAACGACGACGGCGAGGGGATGGACTCCTCCATCATCGTCGGCATGGAGTGGGCGGCCCAGCACGGCGCGAAGGTCGCCGACCTGAGTCTGGGCGGACAGCCGACGGATGGCACCGACCCCGACAGCCAGGCCCTCAACCAGCTCACCACCCAGTACGGCACCCTGTTCGTCGTCGCAGCCGGCAACAACGGCAGGCCCCACACCATCGCCACCCCCGGCGCGGCGGATGCCGCGCTGACGGTGGCCGCCACCGACCGCGACGATGCAGCGCTCGGGCTCGTGGCCAGGCAGGACACCGCGGGTGGCGGCCGGTACACGGCCGTGGCACCCGACGTCGCGGTGGCGGCGGCGGTGATGCAGCGCCAGCTGGCCCTGCTGAAGGTCCAGTCACGCATCGACACACTGATGCAGACCTACCGCAGCCGTGCGGCCGGGGCCGGCCCGCCGGCCCAGCTCCTGAGCAGCCCCGAAGAAATCCGGGAGTGCTTCGTGCACCTGCAGCGCACGGCCTGCCAGGAGGTGCTCAGTTTCACCCGCCTGCCCTTTGCCCTGGCCCTGGACCGCAATGACACGGAGCTGGAGATGCTGGAGCGGGGCGTTGGCTACCGGGCCGTCTATGAGCGGGCCGTACTGGCACAGCCCGGCGCGCGAGAGCAACTGCGCGGCTACCTGAATGCCGGTGAACAGGCCCGCGCCGCGACGATCCTGCCCAGCAAGTTCGTCATCGCCGACCGCCACCTTGCCATGATCGCGGTCCGCAGCGACCAGCAGGAGATGGCCTGCGGCTGCCTCCTGATCCGCACTACGGGGATCGTGGATGCTTTGACGGCCCTGTTCGAGCACGTCTGGGACCGCTCGGTGCCTCTGCAGCTCCACGATGAGGCCGGGCCCGAAAACGACGCGCTGACCACCGTCGGCGGCGGCGACCTCGAGCTGCTCGCACTGATGCTGGCCGGCCTGCCCGACAAGGCCCTGGCCTCCCAACTGGGGCTCAGCGTCCGCACGGTCCACCGGCGTATCCGCCGTCTGATGTCCCTCACCGGCTCCACCACCCGCATGCAGCTGGGCTGGTACGCCGCCCGAACCGGACTGCTGTGAGAAATCCCGAGCACGGGCGAGCCGGCCCGTCGGCCTGCACCAGGGGGCCGCTGCCGCAGCTCGCTCCCGACGTGAGCGCCGGGGCGGACAGGAGCCCGGCTGCGCGATGCCCGCAGCCTGTCCGGCCGGCCCCCGTTCGGCCCTCCTGCGGGCGATGGCCGGATACGAGGGGTATCGGTCCTTGCCCCGCCGTGAGGCCTGGCCCGACCCTGGCAGTCATGATCACCTCGAACGGCCCGGCCAGCGCGGACAGGCGCCCGCGCACCCACCTCGTCGTGATGGTCCTCTATGACGGGGTGCAGGCGCTGGACGTCACCGGGCCGATGGACGTCCTGGCGGCCGCCAACGACCACGGGGGCCGCTACCGGGTTGTTGCCCTGTCTCCCAGCGGTAAGGAGGTGCGGACCACGTCCGGGTTGCGGCTTGCCTCCGACGGGGTGCTTGAGGAGTGGTCCGGGCGGATCGGCACACTCATGGTTCCCGGCAGTCCCAACTGGCACGTGTCCGTGGAAGACCACGGGCTGATCGAGGAGCTGACGCGACTGGCCCGCTCGGCCGGCCGGGTGGCCTCCCTGTGCGCGGGAGCCTTCCCGCTGGCGGCCGCGGGCCTGCTGGACGGGTGCCGTGTGGCCACCCACTGGCGGCAGGCCGACCAGCTGGCCGCCCGCTTCCCGTCGGTGCACGTGGACCGCGATGCGCTGTTCATCCGTGACGGACGGATCATCACCTCGGCGGGCGTGACAGCAGGCATCGACCTGACGCTGTCGCTGGTGGAGGAGGACCTGGGGCCCGAGGCGGCGCGGGCCGCGGCGAAGGACCTGGTGGTCTTCATGGCCCGGCCGGGCGGCCAGTCCCAGTTCAGTGTCCGGCTGCGCGCACGGTACTGCCGCAGCGCGACGGTCCGTGCGGTGCTGGACGCCGTGGCGGCCGCTCCCCACCTGGATCACCGGCTGGGCGCGCTGGCGGCAGGGGCGGGCGTGAGCGTGCGCCACCTGACCCGGCTGATCCGTCAGGAGACCGGCACCACGGCCGCCCGGTTCGTCGAGCAGATCCGCCTGGAAGCGGCGCAGGGCATGCTCGAATCGGGCACCGACCCGTTGGACACGGTCGCCCGCAGGAGCGGATTCGGATCCGCGGAAACACTGCGCCGTGCATTTCAACGCGAATTCGGCATTACCCCCGGCGCCTACCGTGCGCGTTTCCGTACCACGCAGCCGGAATGCCCCCGGGCGCCGTCCGGACCCGGCGGCGCAGTGCCCGCAGGCCGGGTGGCAGTCGCACGGGGCGGCGCGTCGGCCAACGCTGGGTGACCGCCTTGCCTCGCAGATGAGGTCGGGCGGAGGATTTTCCCATGGACGGGCGAAGCGGGCGGAGCCGGCCGCACCTGGTGGTGATGGTGCTGTTCGACTGCGTCCAGTTGCTGGACGTCACCGGGCCGCTGGAGGTGTTCGCCGCCGCCAACGACCAGGGCGCCCGCTACCGGTTGCTGACCGCCTCCTGCGGGGGGCGGGAGGTGGTGACCACGGCAGGCGCACGGCTCGCGGCGGATGTGGTCCTGGAGGAGGTCACGGGCACAGTCGGCACCCTGATCATCCCCGGCCGCTCCGACTGGCGGACGGCGGTGTCCGACGCTTCCCTCATCGCCGGGATCAGCCGCCTGGCCGGGCTCTCCCGCCGGGTGGCCTCAGTGTGCGCCGGCGCGTTCCCCCTGGCGGCCACAGGACTGCTGGACGGACGCCGGGCGGCCACCCACTGGCGCCTGGCCGGCGAACTGGCTGAGAACTTCCCCCATGTCCAGGTCGATGCCGACTCCATCTTCGTGCGGGACGGGCACCTCATCAGCTCCGCCGGGGTCACCTCCGGTATCGATCTGGCCCTGTCGCTGGTGGAGGAGGACTTCGGCCCCCAGGTGGCGCGTGCTGCGGCGAAGTATCTGGTGGTCTTCATGGCCCGGCCGGGCGGCCAGTCCCAGTTCAGTGTCCGGCAGGCCGCCCGGCAGCCCCGCCACCAGGTGGTGCGGCAGGTGATGGACGACGTCACGGCCGATCCCGCCGCCGATCTCAGCCTGGAGGCCGTGGCCGGGCGGGTCGGGGTGAGCGTGCGCCAGCTGACCCGGCTCTTTCGGGCCGAGACCGGGATGACCGTGACCTGCTTCGTGGAGCAGATCCGTCTCGAGGCGGCGCAGGGGCTGCTGGAGTCCGGCACCGACCCGCTGGACGTCGTGGCCCGCCGCTCGGGGTTCGGCTCCGAGGAGACCCTGCGCCGCGCCTTCCAGCGGGAACGCGGCATCACCCCCGGCACCTACCGGGCGCGGTTCAGGACCACCTTCACGGCCCACTCGGCCACGGCCGGGGCCCACTGACCGCCCCGTCTTTACTTGTGCTGCATCGCCGATGACCGGTTGCCGCACTGCCGGTTGTCGGCGCGGCGGCGGCCGCCCTCCAGTCACGGCACTCCATCCCCACGCCGGTTGCCGGCACCGGCGCCACCATCGGCACGGTGCTGGTCGCCGTCGCCGTGGAGGTCTTTCTTTACCATTGTTTGTTCCCGACGCTGTCCCACCTGCCGGCTGCCGGCTGGGACAGCAGTGGCAGTCGGCGGCACCGAGGTACTGATCGCTCGCTGGGTGAACGTCAGGCGCGGGCTCACGGGCGGCCCGCGACGCTGGCCGGACCTGCATTCGGGCGGGCGCTCCACGGCGGGATGCGGTGGATGCCGCGCTTCATCGGGCTCGGTTTCGCACGGCGTCGTCACTCCCACACAGCCGGTAGGTGCACGGTGTAGGGGCGCCCAGGCGGCGCTGGGGGAGGCGGTAGGCCACCGCCCCGAGCAACGCGCCGATCAGCGGGGCGACCAGGTAGACCCACAGCAGCCGGGTGTCACCGGACAGCAGCGCGGGGCCCAGTTGGCGTGCCGGGTTCGCCGAGCCTCCGCTCCACCCCCCTAGCACGGTGATGATCAGGGCCGTTGTAGCGCCGACGGCATAGGGCAGCCAGCGGCTGATGGCGGGGTGGGCCAGGAAGAATCCGACCATCAGGACCACCAGCGTGAGGCAGCCCGCTTCCGCGAGCATGAGTGCGGTCGTGTTCCACGCTGGGCTCGGGTGCACGGCGGCATAGTGCAGCGATGACCGGGCGACCACCGGCCCCCAGCACCACCGTCCCAGAGCGGTGCCTGCCACCGAGCCTGCCAGTTGCGCGGCGGCGTAGAGCGGTACGTAGCGTCCGGGGAAGGCGCCCATCAGCCACAGCGCGAGGCTGATTGCGGGGTTCATGTGGGCGCCGGAGCAGCGCCCGGGCGGGGAGGTGATGAGCACCACGAGGACGATCCCGACCACGCCCCCCACGGTCGCCGCGGCCGCCCGGGTGCCTGCCACGGCGAGTGGCGAGTCCGGTGATGTCAGCCAGCGGGCGGCGGTAACCACGCAGTACAACAGGACGGTCGTCAGCGCGAACTCCCGGGCCGCGTCGGCAAGCCCGTACAGCGGGCGGCGGTCCCAAGAAGCGGGGGTGGGGCCCTTGGTTTGTTCCCGGAGCACCCTTCGACGGTACGTCGCAGGGCAGCCGGGCATCACGGCGCGCGGATCATCAGGCGGCGGGAGCGGGCCAGACCGATCAGATGGGTGAAGGGGCCGCCGCAGCCTGTGGGTCGGAGTCGGCCTTCACCTTCCGCGAGGTGCTGGGGGGTCTGAGCTGTTCGGCGACGAGTGGGTGAAGGCCGACGCCGCGGGTGGCCTGGACCGCCACGACGGATCCAGCCGACGTGCCGACCACCAGGTCGGCCGCCGTAAGGTCAACCCCTGCCTCCTGCAACGCCTGGAGCACCCCGAGCTCCCAGGCAATACCCGTCACGCCGCCTCCGCCGAGCACCAGGGCCGTGGACATCAGCAGCCCGCCTCCTTGCGGTGGCCGGCGAAGGCCTGGCGCAGCACCTGGCCGGCCTGGTCGATCGCTGCCTGGGTGAGGGGACTGGCCGCCAGCGGATCCTGCGCGGTGAAGGAATGGATCGCCCCCAGGTAACGGACGGCGATCACGGGTACGCCTGCCTCCATGAGTTTGCGAGCGTATGCCTCACCCTCGTCGCGCAGCACGTCGGCCTCGGCCGTGATCACCAGGGCCGGCGGCAGTCCGGCCAGTTCCTCTGTTGTGGCCCGCAGCGGTGCGGCAGTTGGTTCCGTGCGCACCGAGAGGTCGGGGGCGTAATGGTCCCAGAACCACTCCATTTGCGAGCGGGTGAGGAAGAAACCGTCCGCGAACTGTTCGTAGGACGGCGTGTCGAAGCCGGCGTCCAACGACGGGTAGAACAGCACCTGCTGCAGCAGTCGGGGGCCGCCGCGGCGCTTGGCCAGCAGGGCGGCGGCGGTGGCCAGGTTGCCGCCCGCACTGTCACCGGCGACCGCCAGCCGGGCCCCGTCCAGGCTCAGCTCCAGCCCGTGCTCGGCGATCCAGGCGGTGGCCGCGTAGGCCTCTTCGAGCGCGACGGGATAGCGGGCCTCCGGCGAGCGGGTGTACTCCACGAACACCACGGCCGCACCGCTGGCGTGGGCCAGGTCGCGGGTCTTGCGGTCGTAGGAGATCCGGTCGCCCAGCACCCAGCCGCCGCCGTGGAAGTACATCACCGCCGGGAGCGTGCCTGATGAGGGCTGCGGTCGTACGATCCGTACCAAAACCTCGCCGCCCGGCACCACGGGCAGTCGCTGCTCCTCGATGTGGACGGGTTTGAGCACCGCCTGGGCGGCGCGCTGGCCCGCCAGGGCCCCGGCCCGGGCTTCCTGTGGTGTCTGGCTCTCCAGTGGCGGCGCATCGGCCGCGGCCAGTGCGGCCAGGAAATGCTCGGCATACGGGTCGAGGTGTACGGGCGCGTTGGTGTCCAATGATTCCTCCCATGAGCGACGGTGCGTGAAGGACAGTGCATGGCGCCGTCGGAGGTGTGGCAGTCCGACGGCGCTGTCCGAGACGGGATTCCCCCTACCGGCGGCACAGGGGGGACCCCGGGTGCCCTTCCAGCCGGGTCTGTATCGGGGCCGGCCCTGTGCCTTCGCCGACCGGGGCGCGTTCGTCGGCGACCAGGCGGTGGGGCCCGACGGCGGTCAAGCGGGCGGTGCCGCCGCGCTCGGTGATCTGCACCTTGCGGCCGGACACCTCAGCTCTCTGCGGGAGCCAGGAGCACAGCGATCCTGCTCTTGTGGGCGACGGCGTCGCTGACGCTGGGGGAGAACCAGGCGGCGAGACGGGTCCGGTGGTGCGGGCTGAGGACGATCAGGTCGGCGTCGAAGCCCTCTGCGGCCTCCTGCACGGCTGCCGCCATATCGGACACCAGGCCATCCAGCAGTTCGCCGTCCGCGTGGATGCCGGCCTGTCGCAGGGTCGCGACGGCCGAGTCCAGGACCCGGTGGGCGGCTGAGTCATCCTCCAGGCCGACGACGGTGTCATACACCACCTCGGAGGGATCGATGTGCAGCACGCGGACCTTCGCGCCGGTCAGCAAGGCCAGCTCGGCGGTGGTACGGAGGGCGCTTTGCACGGCTGGAGTGCCGTCGACGGCAACCAGGATGCGGTGGAACATGGCGGACATCTCCTGAATGTGTTGGGGAGTCAGCGCTCGGCGGCGCTTGGGGCGGAGGGGGTGGCCACCGGCGCTTCCTGGTGCCGGCGCTCGACGGTCTGCTCGCGCTGGATGAGGGCGACGGCGGAGGAGACGGCGAGGAGCACAACGGACAGCCACAGGCCCTTGGCGATGCCTCCGGACGAATCGGAGAGCAGGCCGGAGACCAGTGGCCCGACCGCCTGGCCGACGCTGAAAGCCACCGTCAGCAGGGCGATGCCGGAGGTCCAGGCGTGCGCGGGGAGCATCCGGCGGGCCAGGACGGTCACGGCGGTGGGGCCAGCCATGAACGAGCCGCCGAAGATGATCGCCGAGGCGATCGCGGCGCCCATCCCGTGCCACAGCAGGACGGGCAGGACACCGATCAGCACAACGGCCGAGACCAGCGCGGGGGCCGCACCACCGCGCAGTCGGCCGACCACCCGGCCCCACACCAGCAACGTTGCTGCCGCGGAGACCACGCCCAGCACGATGAAGAACGTGGCTGTGCCCCAGACCTTCATGCCCTGGCTGTGCAGCAGGGCGATGACAAAGGTCATGTACGACACGTAGCCGGCGCCGAACAGTACGTACCAGACAAAGATGGGCGTCATGGGCCTGAGAGTGCCGCTGCCGCCGTGGGCGGTGCCACCTGCGGCCTGCTCGGGTATCTGGCGCGCGGCCCAGGCGGCCGGGCCGATGGCGAGGAGGGCAAGCAGGCCCATCAGCAGCCACCCGGCCTGCCAGCCCGCCACGCCCCAGGCGGTGAGGGCCGTGGGGACCACCACGCCGGAGAGCACCACCCCGATGCCGACGCCGGCCATATACATGGCGACCAGCGTGGCCGAGCGGGCCTGATGCCCGCCACTGCGGACGCGGGAGGCGAGCGCCGATCCGACCACGAAGGTCACCGCAGTGCTCAGCCCGCCGATGAACCGCAGGACGGCAAGCCCGGCGAAGTTGCCGGTCGCCCCGGAGGCCAGCAGGGTGAGCGCACTGATGGCGATGCCCCACACGAACGCTGCCCGGGCGCCGAACCGGCGCGACCACCAGGCCGCGGTAGCGGCTCCAATGATGTAGCCCAGTGCGTTGGCGGTGTTCATACCGCCGGCCGCCGCGTAGCTCCAGTGCAGTTTCTCGCGCATGGCCGGCAGCAGCAGCGCGTAGGCGAACCGGGTGAACCCCAGCGCCACCACCGGGCCCGCCGCCAGTCCCAGCGCAACGAGAAACTCCGGCCGCTGCTTGGCGGCGAGAGACGGTGAGGTGGTCATCGCACACGCTCCCAGGTAGTCGAGTTGATCACGAGAGGGCCTTTCTCGAACGATCCGGATTGAGGATCACGGGCGCTTGATCAGCGCCTTCACGGGGATCAACCCGTGTCGCCTGCGCTGCCATGGCCAGCCGCCGGGCCCAGGAGCCCACGGATCGGGCCACCGGGAAGCGCCGCAGGGCGGGCGGCGGTCACTGCGCCGCCCGCCGCGTCACGGCGGTGCGGGGCACAAGGGCCTGCTCATACTGAGCAGGCAGTGGGGGCGCTTGTGGCAGGCGCCTGCGCACCAGGCCGAAGAGCCCAGCTCCCACGAGCGGGGCAATCAGGTATATCCACAGCCACGTGAGGTCATGGGAGAACAGCTCCGGCCCGAACTGCCGGGCCGGATTGAAGCTTCCGCCGGTCCACCTGCCGACCAGCAAGATCAGCGCGGCGATTACCGAGCCGACGGCAGCCGGCAGCAGAAAGGCCAGGCGGGGCCGAGCCGCCACGAAGGTCACCGCGGCGAGCATCAGGGCGGTTGCCGCAGTCTCGGATATGAACACCACGGTCCATGGGATTCCTTCGGACGCCCGGATGGCGGCGAAGCCGACGGCAGGATCTGCCGTCTGCTCGCCCCACAACAACCGGCCGGCCGCCACACCTGAGACCGAACCAGCCAGTTGGGCCGCGGCGTACGCCACGGCATCCCGCCCGGACAGGGCGCCCATGAGCCAAAACGCCAAAGAGACGGCCGGGTTCATGTGCCCGCCGGAACGCCGCCCGAAGGGCGAGACGATCAGCAGGCCGACAGTGGTGCCGCTGACCACGGCGTCCACCGCGAGCCGGCCCTCCTCCGAGGGAACCGCGCGTGCCAGAGGACTCCCGGCACCGAACAGGCCACGGAACATCGTGACCATCACCAGCAGCAGGATCGCGGTAGCGGCGAATTCACTCAGCCACTCACGCCAGCGCGGGCTGCGGCCATGCGGGCCGTCGGTACTCACAACATCCTCCTGAGCGCTGATACTTCGCCGACTTGCGACCACGCGGCGGCCGACCCACCACGCGCCGGGGGCCAGCGCCCACGATCCGGCGTCGCATTGCGCACCCCTGGCGCGGACGTCGCGATCCCGAGCGGTTCACCGGCGTCAACCGGCGCCCATGGCAGTGCCATGGCCGGTGACACGGCCATGAAGCCCGCGGATCCGGCCGCGGGCCCCAACCCGCGGCGCGCGGCCCGCTGTTGCGGGCGTTGTCGAGCGCAAGCGCCGCGAAGGCGGCGATGTGTGTTGCTATCCGCAGATCGGCCTGTGAGAAGGACGCGCGCTGCCGTCCGCGATAGACGGTGACCAACCCCAGGACCTGCCCCCGTGTGACGAGGGGGACGACCATCATCGAGTGGAGGCCGAGCCTGCCGAGGTCTGCGTCACCGGGCCGCTTTGGGCGCGACCACGTGTCGCCATGGTCCAGCCGGACCACCAGCCTGGGCTCGCAGAGCGGGCAGGCGGCGGCGAGTTCCGGCACCGCATCCCGCAGTGCGTGCAGGGGGCCCTGGTCGATGCCATGCACGGCCGCTCGACGCCAGACCGACCGGTCTTCCAACCCGGAGGCGGGCGGATCGTCACCCCAGCAGGTCGATCGTGCTGTAGTCGGCCATCGCCGGAACCAGGACCGCGGTCATCTCCTGGACCGTTTGGCACACATCCAGCGTGGTTCCGATCGCATGACCGGCGGTGCCTGGCAGGGCGAGCTGTTCACCGGCCCCGGCGGCCGCGTTGATGACGGCAGCCGCAGTCCTGAGACCTGCTGAGACCTCCCGGACGGGGTTTTCGGAAGGAGGGAGACTTTGCATTCATGACTCCGGATCAAAACGGCGGAAGGGACAGCGGCGCGACGACGAATTACGCCTTTACCCGTGACAACCGTTTCACCGGCGTTCGCTATCGCTGCCCCCTGGTCGTATGTCCCACGGATTCGGCCAGCGGCTAGGGCGGACAGCCCTGTTCTCCGCCGCCCCACTCAGCACGTGATCAAGAAGACGGGCGACGCGTATGCCGCATCGAAGGTGACCTGAAGGCAGAGCGAGCGGTGTGGCCAGGGCCCGAACCGAGGGGTTGCTGTCCCGCAAGCCGCTGGCGGGCAGGCCCGCGGTGCGGCGAGGCTGGGTGCCCGTCGTTTGCCTCGCACCACGAAAGAGCGCCACCTGCATGCCGTCCTGCACGACCGCACTCATCCCGGGCGAGCCCGTCCGACTGCGGCTCATCGGGCCCTTGGGGCCCCTCAGGTCACAGCCCGACAAGCCGCCCGGCATCCCCAAGGGAAGCGCGGTACTCCTGTTCGCATTGCTGGCCACCCACCGCAACCGGGTCGTGAGCATGGACACCATCATCGACACGCTCTGGCCCGACCACGCCCCTCCCACCGCCCCGCAGACGGTCGCCTCCCTCGTCAGCCGGCTGCGCAGGGTGGCCGGCACCTGCCTGGAGCGCGCAGGTTCCGGGTACCGGCTCAACACCACGGGCTGGCAGATCGACGTGGACGAGGCGGCCCGCCTGACCCGGGCGGCCGAGCGGCACCTGCGCGCCGGCGAACCCACGTTCGCGGATGCCGCTGCCCGCCTCGAATTCTGACGGCGCCCGCACATCGGCGGTTCCGGGAAACACAACACACCCCTGACACAGACCAGGACATCGCACACCGTGCAGCGACACACCCCGTTGCGGGCCCGAGATCCGCAGTGCCCGTGCACCTTCGGCCGTCGGAGCGGCCTTGCGACGGTGCACGACACACCCCCTGGTCCCTTGCGCTGCAAGGGACCAGGTAAGACCGAGAGGCGGTCGTGAGCGACATCGAGAGCCGGCTTGGAGGGGGCGTATTCGAATACTGCGTCCTCGCGCTGATGGGGGACCAGCCGAGGCACGGGGTCGAGCTGCTGCGCGAACTGCAGGAGTCGGGGGCGCTCGCAGCAAGCCAGGGCACCGGCCTATCCGCTCCTGTCACGGCTGCGGCGTGACGGACTCGTCGACGCCACATGGCAGCAGTCGGCCCCCGGACCGGCGCGACGCTCCTGCGAACTGACGGATGCCGGGCGCGCGGCACTCGCCGAATTCGCCCGGATCTGATCCGGCTCCCGCGACACCGTGGACCACTCCCTGACCCCGTCGCGCCCAACGGATCACCAGCACAAGCCCCAAGAACCACGCGAAACGCGCACCGCAGGAGACAACGCATGAAGACCCCCGACGACACCACGATCCAGCAGTACCTCAAGGCCGTCGAACGCGAGACCTCCGGGCTCCCCCCAGTCCGCCGCCAGGAGCTGCTCGCCGACCTCGCCGAGCACATCGACGTCGCCCTCGCCGAACGCCCCGGCAACCTCGACACGATCCTGTGCGAACTCGGCGACCCCCGCACCATCGCCGCCACCGCGCTCAACGAGACGGGCACGGCCCCCCACCGCACGCGGCCTGGACCGGCCACAGTGGTGCTCCTGCAGGTCGCCTTCATCCTGGCCCTGGTCCTGCCGAGCCCAGCCCACGAGCTGGTCGGCGCCGCCCTGCGCATCACCGGACTTGTGCTGCTGTGGCGGTCTTGGTGGTGGACGACGCGACACAAGGCAGTCGGCACCCTGGCGGTCCACCTCGTGCCCTACGGCCTGATCAAACTGATCCAAGCCACCTTGCCGTGGACATCGACGGCGATGCTGGTGACCAATACCGTGATCGCCCTCCTCTACCTCGGCGGCTGCGCATGGCTGTGGCACACGCGGCACCGGACCGACCTCGTGATGCGGTGACCGATCCACATGCCGCCGCGACATTGTCGAGAACGGACAGCACTTGTCCACCAGTTCAGAGGGGAGACGACGTGAGCTTGTTCCGCTTCTCAAGCTTGAGGTCACTGGTCCCTGCAACCGACCAACCAGAGTCGGACCATGTCACTGGTGCGTGCCGAAGCCGACCTGATCCGACTGTGCACAGGAGTCATCATGCGGCGGTGGCCAGCATAGTTGATCACTGTTCGTAGGCGATCGGGCTGATCTGGCCGAGGCGGGAGTGCCGTCGGCGGGTGTTGTAGCGGCTCGTCCAACGGAAGACCACGAGGCGGCCCTCGCCGGCCCGTTCCACCGCTCGCGTCCCTGGAGCTCTCGCGCTTCATGGTCGCGTTCAGACTCTCCGCGGCGGCGCTGTCCGCACTTGTGCCGACCCCGCCACGTGATCTGGTCACGCCCAGCCCCGAGCAGACCTGGGCGAACTCCTTCGACACATGTTGCGCCCCGTGTCGCTGTGAACTACCGCCCCGCGCAGACCGTCCCCACCGAGGGCCCTCGCTGCGGCCCTGAGAGCACCGGTGACCAGCGAGGCCCGCATGCGGTCGGCGATCAGCCCGTCAGGCATTTCGAGCACAAGTCCAACACCGTCGCCAGATAAAGGAACTGACCGCTGCCGATCGGGAGACAGGCGATGTCTCCCACACACCTGATGTTCGGCTCCTGGGCAGCAAAGTCCCTCCACCGCGACACCCTCTTCGGCGCCGCCCCGGCCGTCACCGCCCCCGAGCCCGAGCGACCATCAAGCCCCTACGACCACAGGCAGCCGGCCCCCGCCCGGCCGCCGCACTCAGGGCGCCTTGAAGAGAGCCGGGAAACGCGGAGCAAGCCAAGGCTTGCGCCCCCCGACCAGGATGCGGCCCTGAGCGAGGGCGCCCCACTGGCCCCGGCGCCCGAGCGCCATCAGCAGAAACGTGACCGGCTCGATGAGGATGGTGCAGTCCGCACGCCCCGGCAGCCGCTCACCGACCGACACCGCACCCCCGGCCACCCGCACCCCGAACCGGCCGCCACCCCACAACCGGATCGCATAGCGGGCGCTCAGCCCGGCCGTGCCGGCCGTGTCGGTCACCCGTGGCATCACCGTCAGGAAGAACGGCAGCGTCAGCCGCACCCGCTCCCGGTCGATCATGTGCGCACGCCCCAGCGCACGGGCGAGATCGTAACCGTGTCCCAGCATGTGCGTGAGCAGATACGACCCCAGCACATCCGGCCCCATCGGGCCCAGCGGAGTGACCACCGTCCCCTGCGCGCTCCGCTCCTCCAACGCCCTCAGACACGCACCGGCCTGCTCCACGATCATCCCGGCCAGCGGCTCGGCCCCGCGCTCACCGAACGCCGCGAGCGCCTGCTCGTTGGCCGCGGCCAGACTCTGCGCCGTGCCGTCCCCGTAGCTGCGCGCACGGCCCGCCGCGACGTCCGCCATCAGCTCGTTGGCCAGTGCCAGATGCGCGGCCGCCTCCCCGACGCTCCACTGCGACTGCGGCACCCGGCGTTCCATGCCGGCGCCCGCCCGCAGCAGTGCGGCGATCTCCTCCGCCGTATCCCGTATCGCCGCACCGAGCCCCTCGGGCACCGCACCCCGTACGTCCGGTCCCGCCACTGATTCCATGCCGCCTCATCCTCACTTTTCGTTCCCGTTCCGGTGCCCGGTTTTGCCCGCAGCCGGCGGGCGAACACGCGTCACGGAACACCCGGCGTACAGAAGACCAGGTGGCAAAGGCAGCGACAAGCCCGTGACACACGCTCGTCTCGGCGGTCCCAGATCACGCTGAGGTGGCGGGACATGGCCTCTGCCGACGGTGCCCTGGATCATCTGGTCGAACCCGGCTCGGCATCGGGCAGGGTGGTGGGTTTCGCCTTCCGTTGTCGGACGACCTGTGCGGCGGCAGAGCGCCGCTGGTCAGAACCGGTCGACGTCGAGGACGGCTCGGGCGAACGCCTCGGGTGCTTCCTGCGGCACGTTGTGGCCGATGCCCTGCAGCGTCCGGTGGTCGTAGGGGCCGGTGAACTTGGCCCGGTAGGCCGCGCCGTCGCCGGCTGGGGTGAAGGGGTCCAGCTCCCCGTCGACGGTGATGGCGGGCACCGCGATGCCGGGCCCGGCGGCGAGTCGTGCTTCGATGCTGTCGTAGCGGGGGTCGCCTTCGGCCAGGCCCAGCCGCCAGCGGTAGTTGTGGATCACGATGCTGACGTAGTCCGGGTTGTCGAAGGCCGCGGCGGTGCGGTCGAAGGTGGCGTCGTCGAAGGCCCACGTCGGGGAGACGTGGTGCCAGATGAGCTTCGCGAAGTCGTGCCGGTATTCCTGGAGGCCCAGCTCCCCCTGTCCGTGGCGAAGTAGTACTGATACCACCACGCCCACTCGGCAGCCGGGGGCAGCGGCAGCTTGTTCTTGTCCCGGTTGGTGATGAGGTAGCCGGTCACGGAGACCAGCGCCTTGCAGCGCTTTGGCCAGAGTGCGGCGATGATGTCGGCCGTCCGCGATCCCCAGTCGAAGCCTCCGAACACGGCCTTCTCGATCCTCAGGGCGTCCATCAGGGCGATGATGTCGAGGGCGATCACCGACTGCTGCGCGTTGCGGAAGGTGCTGGGTGAGAGAAAGCTCGTGGTGCCGTGTCCACGCAGGTAGGGAACAATGACTCGGTAGCCCTGGGCCGCCAACAGGGGCGCGACGTCGACGTAGCTGTGGATGTCGTACGGCCACCCGTGCAGGAGGATGACGGCCGGTCCGTGGGCCGGGCCGGCTTCGGCGTAGCCGATGGTGAGCTCGCCGGCCTTGACCTGCTTCAGTGCCGGGAAGGACCCGCCGCCCGTGCCCGGCGTCGGCGCCGTTGCCGCCTTTTCGGCGCTGGGCCCAGAGGACAAGGCCGATGCCACCGAAGGGCGGCTCAGGCCGATCAGTGATGCCGCAGCTGCTCCCGCTGCGCCCGCGCCGGTGACCTTGCCGAAGGTGCGCCTGTCGATCATCCGTGAACCGTTCTGTCCGTGTCGGCCGGCCGGGCGCTTCACGCCCGGCCGAGGGCTCTGACCAGCCATACTTGTGCTCTGATGCCTTCGGGACCTCAGTGTCCGTCCGCAGGCATCCTTCGGGTTTCCCGCACCCGCCGCTTCGGCTACCCGCCCGATCGCTCCGTCGATCCCCTGGGGGCCGGACCGGCCGGCCTCACGCAGTACCTTTGCTCCCATGAATGCCGACCGCGCTGAACAGGGGGTGGAGACTGTGTCACGCCTCAGCGTGGTGATCGCTGACGATCACCCTGTGGTCCGTGCGGGCATGCGAATGCTGTTGTCCCAGGACGAGTCCTTCGAGATCGTCGCCGAGAGTTCCACGGTCCCGGGGACCGTGCAGACCGTGACAAAGCACCAACCGTCCGTGCTGGTCCTGGACCTCACCATGGCAGGCCAATCCAGCCTGCCCTCGATCCCTGACCTGCTCGCGGCGTCACCCGGTACCCGAATTCTGATCCTCACGATGCAGGAGGATCCCGCGTTCGCCCGCGCGTCCCTGCGGATCGGGGCAGCCGGATATCTGCTCAAGGAAGCGGCGGCGGAAGAACTGGTCGGCGCGGCTCGCCAGGTCGCGAAGGGAGCCACGTACCTTCAGCCTGCCATGGGCGCCCGACTGGCCATCGCGGACACCGGCGCTCCCGGCACCGATGGGGATGCCTCTCTGACAGCGCGCGAGATTCAGGTTCTCTCGCTGCTCGCCTTGGGCCACACCAACCAGGAGATCGCGCGACGTCTCTACGTTTCCGTTCGGACAGTGGAGACCCACCGCGCCAGGATTCGGGACAAGCTCGGGACCGAGACACGTGCGGAACTCATCGCCGCGGCTCGCGAGCGCGGGCTGCTGAGATGAACAGCAGGCTGCGAGCCAAGACCGGCCCGATCATGGAGGCCACCGGTGCCGCGCTGCTCGTCATCGCCTTCGCCATCGAGGTCCTCCAGCAGCAGCCTCGCTGGGAGATGAGGTTCTCCCTCGGCGCAGCCGTCGTCCTCATCACCGCAGCGGCACTGAGCACCGCCGTCCGGCGGGCATGGCTGGCTTCCCTGGGCGGGCTCGCACTCATACTCGCCGTGTCACAACTGGTACGCATGACCAAGGAGCCGCTTCTCAACGGCCTGAACATCGTGCCTCTCCTGCTGATCGGCTGCGCCGCCATGCTGGGCCGCAGTGCGGTATCGCGCCGCCGCAGTCTCGCGCGGGAGCGGGCTCAGGCCCGCAGCGACGGCGAGGAACGAGAACGTCGGCGTTGGGCCCGCGAGTTGCACGATGGGACCCTTCAAGAACTGGCCGCTGTTCAGATCGTTCTGTCCGCCGCCGTCGGCACTGGCCAGTCTGCCGCCATGAACGACGCCGTCAACCAGGCGCGGAGCTTGATCGCGAACCAGATCACGTCTTTGCGGCACCTGATCGTGGAAATGCGGCCTTTCGCCCTCGACCAGCTCGGACTCGAGCCCGCTCTTGAGGCGCTGTGCCGGCGCACCAAGGAAACCTTCGGGCTGGACGCGGAACTGCGCGTCGGAGCGGAGTGGAACAGGCTCGGAGACGAACTGTCGCCGGAGGCCCAGGCCCACATCTACCGCATCGTGCAGGAAGCGGTGAACAACGCGGTCAAGCACGCTCAGGCGAGCCACCTTCTTGTAGAACTCGACAGCGACGACCACACGATCAGCGTGGCGGTCAAGGACAACGGCCGCGGGATAGCCCAGCAACCTTCCGCACCGGTCAACCGGCCCGCACTCAGCACGGTGGTCTCCACAGGTACTGGGTTGCCGGCCATGCGCGAGCGCGGCCACCTGGTGAACGGACACCTCAGCGTTGGTTCCACCCCCGGCGAGGGAGCATGCGTCACCCTCCGGATACCCCGCCAAGCCGAGCGACGCGCCAGGCGGTAGCACTCCCGCCTCCGCGCGCAGGGCCCAGGGGAGAGTCGCGTTCGCCTGGTTTGACCATGCAGGGCGCGAGTGGGTGCCGGATACAAGGCGAGCACGGCGTTTGTCTTGGGCGTGACCTTCTGACCGGGCGCCGGGAGTTGCCCGGGGGCGTCCTGCACGAAACCGCTGCTTGGGCGGTGAACCACGTCGTCGGGCCGATGAATCTCGGCACCTTGATCGTCGGTCCGCGGGAGCATGTCGTGGCCGTCGCGGAGCTCGACGACACGGCAGCGGCGGAACTCGGCCCCTTGCTGCGCGATACGGCCCGTGTCGTGGAGACGTTGTGCCGGCCTGAGCAGACCTACGTCTGCATGTGGTCGCACGGCCGCGACGCGCGCAAGCACCTGCACATCGCGGTCCAGCCGGTGACTGCGGAGGTGCGGGCCCGCTACGGCGGGCTGCGCTCTGAGCAACTCCAGGCCCGGATGCTGGCGGACGGTGACGAGCCGGACATCACGGATGTCGAGCAGTTCTGCGAGCGGGCTCGCGAGCTGTTCCGAGCGATCACCGACAGCAGCATCGAAGAACGCAGCTGATCACCGGTGCCGGGCCGACGCCACGGCGCAGTCGGGCGAGCATACGCCAGGAAGCAGCGCAGTCTTCTCCACCGCGCACCCTCAACGTGAGGTGGGAAAAGGCTCAGCCGCGACACGCCCGGATCGGCCCGAACCATGGCGCGCCGCCCCTGCACGGCACACACGCACCGGCCGCCACCCGCCCGCACACGGCCAGGCGACCCGGTCACTTGAGGATGTTGACGGCCCGGGCGACCACCAGCACCACCGTCACCAAGGAGACCGAGGACTGCAGCATCATCAGCATCTTGGCCCACCGCGACAGCGGCATCACATCGGTCGGGCTGAAGGCGGTGGAGTTGGTGAACGACAGATACAGGTAGTCCAGGAACGCCGGCTCCCAGTCCGGCGGCGCGGTCTGCGGGCTCTGCATCTGTACGAAGAGGAAGTCGGCGTACTGGCTCTGGCCGCGGACCCGTGCCATCGGCCCGCCGCGGTCCCACTCCCAGTACCACAGGGCGAACACGATGACGTTCGTCAGCCAGATACCGCCGCCGGTCAGCAGCAGCGGCCCGGCCTCCGTCGCCGCGGTGCCGTTGACCAGACCCGACACCAGCCGGACCGCCGACCAGCCGTTGGCCAGACTGATCACACCGGTCAGAGCCAGCCCCCACCACCGCAGCCACGGGGTGCGGGGTTCGACCCGCCGGGGATTCGCCGCGACCAGACCGGCCAGCAGCACCAACTCCAGGGCCGGCAAAGCCCAGTACGGATGGAAGGCGAGCCGGTGCGGCAGCATCCACTGCAGCGCGACCGCCACCAGGATCACCGCGGTCACCGCCCAGCGCGGCTCACCCCGCGTCGCCCGCCGCCACGCGGGCGCCACCTCACGCTCACCGCTCTCCAGCAGCCGCTCGATCCGCGCCAGGCGGCTCTCGGCATCACCCGTACCGTCATTCATGGCGATGATTGTCCTCGGCGGTGCCCGCCCCTTCGAACGGGCACCGGTACACGTGGCGCCGATGCCGACCAGCCCCACCAGTAGGCATCGGCACCAGCACAAGGACACATGCTGCCGCCTCTGACGCACGCCCTCCGGACCAGCACCGACCGCGGCTGTTCCTGGACGGTCACCGCCACCGGGCCGACGGCACCGCCACCACCCAAGCCCGGCGTCCCGCCGCCGGCACCGGGCACCTCGAAGAACTGGAGAAGGTGTCCCGGAGCGGCACCGCGCACCGGGGCCCGGGAGCGGCATGAACGACTTCGAGGCGATCGGCCAACTGCTCGCGGCCGCCGCCGAACCCGTCCCCCTTCCGCCGGCCGAGCAGCGACGGGCCCTGCGCGCGGCCCTTGGTCTCTCGCGCGCCGAAGTCGCCCGCGCCCTGGGCGTGAGTCCGTTCACGGTCGCCGGCTGGGAATCCGGCCGCGACCCCCGTGGTGAGACCCGCGAGAAGTACGCCTACTTCCTCAAGGGCGCCGACGCGAAGATCAGTACCCGTGACACCACCGGCCCCGATACCACTGCCTCCGAGCCGACCCGCACCACGAAGAGCAGGTGGACGGGTCAGCCTTCTCACCGGGCGGGGGCAGGGCCAGTCAGCGGTCGAGGTCGATCGTGAAGCGCCTCGTGCCCGGAGCGATCGTGTCGGCGTGGACCCAGCCACGAGCCCGGTCGAATTCTCCGGTGCCGCCGGTGATCCCGTTGTCGAACGAAGGGGGAGGGCCCGGGTTGAGAATGCCGAAGACCATTCCCTGCACGGAGAGCTGGCCGCCCGGGAGGTTGTAGGTCACGACGCACTCCTCCGCTCCGCTGTTGTCGACCCGGGTGGTGGTGCAGGTACCGTCGGTGTCGCCGACCTGGTTGCCGAACTGGTCGAAGAGGATCGAGTGGAAGACGGTCCGATCGCCCTGGGCGGGGGCGCCGCCGGGGTTGACGGGGAAGCGCGTCTGCTGCGCGAGCCGGCCGATGAGTGTGATGACCCGGTCTCCGCCCTTGGCGTAGGCGGAATCGGTGCCCGTCGCGGCGGCGGCCGCGACAGGGGCGCAGGCGAGAAGGCTAACCAGCGCAGTGGCCGTGCCGAGACAGGCTGCTCTCATGGGGCGCATCGTGTGGCTCCTGAGGTTGATGCTCATGGATGGTCAGGTGACGCATTCATAACCTCGGCTCTGCCGCCGCCCGGAACGTCCCGGCGCGACCCACCGGCAGATCCGACCAATCGGACCAACCCGGAACGAGGGACGGCCCGCCCGACCGGACGAGTCGCGCGGGCGGGTTGACGCTGGTGCAGCACATTGGCTCCTGGATCTTGCCCGTTCCCCGACGACCCGGCTCCAGCCACCCTCACACCGGCTCCACTGGTCCTACTGGCGCCGACGCCACCCAGCCATTGCCCGCCACCGTCACTACCAACGCCGCACGCATCCCGATCAGGTGAGTAACGAACGACCGCCAACCTGACGAGATATCAGCCCGCTAGAGACCTTTAATGGTGCGGGTTACTTCGGGTCGTGACGGGATGGTGTCCCGCCGGGTGGTGTAGGCCGTGAGGATCTGCGCAGCGGGTCTGGCATGGACGAGGACCGTAGGGTTCGATATAACCGATCGACACCCTGATCATGATCGGGTTGGCTGGGTGGCATGCCAGAGCTGCGAACCGATCGTCTTCTGCTCCGCCGGTGGCGGGAGTCCGACCTCGGACCGTGGGCGGCTATGAACGCCGATCCTGAAGTCCGAGAACACCTGGGAGCACTGCTGACGCGAGAGCAAAGCGATGCAGCGGTGGCACTCATGCAGACGGAGTTTGACGAGCGAGGTTTTGGGTGGTGGGCGCTCGAAGCGCGGGAGACTGGTGAGTTCATCGGCCGTGTCGGCTTGGACGAGGTGGGCGAGGACATGCCGTTCGCGGGGGTGGATATCGGTTGGCGGTTGATGCGTTCGGCGTGGGGTCACGGTTACGCCACCGAGGCCGCCCTGGCCTGCCTGGCTTTCGGCTTCGAGACCCTCGCGCTGCCGGAAGTGGTGGCGTCGACGACTGTCCACAACCTTCGTTCCCAGGCAGTGATGCGGCGGATCGGCATGGCCCGGGATCCGGCCGACGACTTCGAGGATCCGAGCGTGCCCGAGGGGGCGCTTCGCCAGTGCGTGCTGTACCGGATCCCCCGAGATGCTCACGACTTGCACCACGGGGCGAGGCACGACCCGTGACGGCCGTCGTGGGCTGAGCTATGCCGGGAGGATGAGTATCCCGATGGTGGTGGACTGACGGCCGAGGAACGGGCTCGGCGTGAGCAAGTCCCCACCTGAAACGGTCCCTGGCCAACCTCACCAAACACAGCCTTGGCCAGCTCACCGCGCTGGTGAAGACGCAGCTCAAACGGATGCAGTACCGACCCGGCCTCATCGACGGCCTCCTCGCCAAGACCGGACTTGATTTCCAACCGCCGTATTGATCCGAAACGGTAGGGGTTCCGGGGCGTTGACCCCTGTGTGAGTGAACTGGTGAAGGACGCACGGCAGTTGTCGCCGTCGCGCAGGAGGCCCTTCGGCTGCGGGCGGTGGCCGCCTTGGTGGCGGGCCGAATCCGCGAGGACGTTGCAGTGGTGTTCCAGGTCTCGCTCAAGGCGGTGGACAACTGGTGGGGGAAGTGGCTGGCGGGCGGGCGCGAGGCGTTGGTGGGCCGGCCGCGCGGACGCCGGGTCGGCGAACATCAGGTTCTCGATGCGGTCGAGCAGCAGGCGATCCGGCAGGCCGTGCTGGATCGCCCCTGCGATCTGGGGCTGGCTGGGCAGCTGTGGACCCGCGCCGGGGTTGGGAATCTGATCGCGAAGCTGTACCGGGTGCGGCTGACCGAGCAGGGCGTGGGCAATTACCTGCGCCGGTGGGGGCTGTCGTTCCAGCGTCCGGATAAGCGGGCCATGGAGCAGGACGAGGAAGCGGTCGGCGTCTGGCAATGAGGAGAGCTGGCAGGCAATCCAGGCCAGAGCGAAGGCCGAGGGAGGTGAGGTGCTCTTCGCCGACCAGGTCGACATCCGCTCTGACCAGGTCACCGGCCGCACCTGGGGTGCCAAAGGGTGCACCCCGCTCGTCCGCCGCACGGGCAACCGGTTCTCAGTCAATGCGATGTCCGCGATCAGCACGAAAGGCCGGATGCACTTCATGGTGTTCCCCGAGACCTTCGACGCCGATGTCATGTGCCGCTTCCTGGACCGGATCGCGGGCCACTTTGACCGTAAGGTGCACCTCGTCGTGGACGGCCACTCCGCGCACCGTTCCCGCAAGGTCCGCGCCTGGCTGGCCGATCATCCGGACCGCATCGAACTGCACCTCCTGCCGTCGTACTCGCCGGAGCTGAACCCTGACGAGCTGGTCAACGCCGACCTCAACCGGAGCCTTCCGATGCACAGCCGGGCTCGCGACCAGGCCCAACTCGCCGCCGAGACCCGCAGGTTCTTCCACCGCCGCCAACGCCAGCCACACATCGTCCGCGGCTACTTCGGCGGCTCGCACGTCCGCTACATCCTCGAAGAGAACTGTGACTGAGCGCTTCAGGTGGCCACTGTGAGCGTCACAGTCGGCCGTGGGGACAGCGACCGATTCGGGTAGCTGATGGTGGTTCGATTCGCGTCTGCCGCAGGGCTCGGGAGCCGGACCGGTCCCGGTTCAACCCCAGAGGTCCGCGCTTCGTCACGTAGCGGACAGGCTCCATGCTCCGGCCGAGCGCACCTGGTAGTAGCCGCGGCCCGGCCACTTGAACGTATGGTCCCCGGCGCGACCCTCGGTCACCGTCACCCAGTAGGCGAGGCGGTCGTCCAGCGCCTCCAACCGGATCAGGCTCGGCCCCGCGTAGTGCAGGACGCCCGGGCCCGGTTCCCCTCGGTAGTGCACGACATCCGATCCGGTCCCGTTGATCTCGTCGTGGAAGCGCGGGACTTCTCGCAGCGGGGCCGCAGTTGCCGTCCACGCTTCCCGCTCGCCGGCGGTAAACACGCGGAAGGCGATTGCCTTGTTCCCTTCCGGCAGCGGAATCCGGGCGGTGATCGGAGTGCCGTCGCCGGACAGCCGGTACAGGCGTGAGGAACGCCCCTTCCTGCCGCCCTCGAACCGTAGGTGGACCCGTGCATGCCCATTGGTCGAGAAGACCATCACGGCCGGGCGGTACGACGGCATTTTCAGCTGATGGGTCTGCTCGCCGCTGCCTCCCTTCCCGCTGACCTGCGGCTGGGGGACACGCGTCGGCGTCGTTGGGCGAGGCTTGGCCTCGCGTGGCTGTGTGCGGACTCTGCTGCCTGGTCCCGGCTGTCTCGGAATGCTGGGGCTCGGGTTCTTGGCCAGGCGGACCGCGTCCGCTGCGCATACGGCAATGTTGCGGGCGGCACCCTCGGGAGGCGCCCAACTGACCTTCCGGGCGGCCCGACCGTGCCGGCGTCGAAAAAGCACAGCGGCATGTGATCCGGCAGAGGTCGGCCGGCGATCAGGGCATCCAGACAAGCCAGCGCGTGCCTGCCCTCGTCCAGCGTGCGCAGGACATCGAGTGTGTCCGCCCGCATCCGATCGCCGGCGACGTCCCGCTTTGCCTGGTCGTATGCGTCGAGAGCACGCGCCAGCTCGGCCCGCATCTCATCGGTGGCGCCGGACTGGCCGGGGCTGAAGGAATGGACGTCCAGAGCCTCACCGAAGGCTGTGATCTCGGCCTCGATCTCGGAGAGCGCCGACTCGTCGCGTCCCCGCCATGGCCACAATCGGCGGAGCCCCCCGCCCACCCCTCTACGCATGGTCGCAATCATGCCGCACGGCCCGGCAGGCACGTCCTGGGTTTGGGGCTGAGCACGGAGCGGCAAGCTGAAGCCCCCAATGGCTAACTGAGGCGCTCAGTCACAAGAACCCTTTGAGTTTCTGATCAATAACCTCAGCCGTTGAAGTTCTCTAGACTCCAAACAGGCACTCTGAACAGCGTAAATGGAGAACCGCGGTGGAGTACTAGAAGAACCATTCCGGACCACTGATGCCGGAATTCACCAAAGCCCACTGCCGTCCCCGGATCCTCTATTCCTGACTCACCCTGAAATGCGGGTCGATGAGGCCCCGTCAAGTCGGGCTGCCGGGAAGGCGAGGAGGCGAAATGCCGGAAAGGAACAACGATTTCGGCAAATTCGATCGCGGCATCAAGGGCCACGAGGCCGTTGCCCGGCAACTCGACGCGCTCGCGGGGTTCGTCGCCAGCCCGGTCACCCCCCGGCGCGGCCTCCTCGTCCGGCTCCGCTACCTCACCCGCGCGGAGCGTGCCCGCGCGGCGGCCCGGGAGGCGGGGCCTGACGGTCACCGACCGGCGCTGAGGGCCTGGCTGGACGACAGGCGTAGTCCTTCCAGGAAGAACCTGCGGAACATCGAGAACGCGTACCTGCAGGTGCGCCGGCGGTGCGCCGGCGCAATGTCGCGCGATACCCGCTCGGCCGTCTCAGCCGGGAAGGCCGCGGGACCCGCGTGGAGTTCCACCCGCTCAACCAGTCCCAGGTCACCAGGCCGCACCACCGCGTCGTCGAGTTCCGCACCCTCAACGTCCGTCACTGGGACCGCATCGTCGCGGCCCGACCCGCAGGTCCACTGGGCCGCCTGTCGGCCGGGTGATGGATTCGGGGCGGTGGCGCATTCCCGCGTCGAAGGATAAGAAACCCATAAACTTCGGGTGCATGGCGGGGTGTTGCCGGGGAACTCGCTGCTTCGGAGGTTGATAACTATGGTTCCCCTGCTTCTCGTTCTTCTGCTGGCCCTGGTTCTCTTCGGTGCGGGTTTCGCGCTGAAGGCTCTGTGGATCGTGGCGGTGATCGTGCTGGCCGTGTGGCTGCTCGGTTTCGTCATGCGTTCCGCCGGAACCGGCGGCAGCCGTGGCCGTTGGTACCGCTGGTAGCGCACGGCAGTCCCACCCCCTGATGCGGGGCGGCCCCGGACGCAGGCGTCCGGGGCCGCCCCGCACGCATGTGACTCTTGGGTGAAGATGCCGGCGCCGACGCGCGGGTGGTGGGGGAGCGGGGCAGGAGAGCGGTGTGGCCGGGAGGCCCGCTGTGCGCGCCCGGAACCGCGCACCTCCAACACGGCGGACTTCCCGGACACACCCGGCCGCACGCCTCGGGCAGAGCGTGGCTCTGCCGCCGCAGTGGCCGGAGACCTGGGGCGAGCCGGATGCGGCGACGGTCCAGGTCACCGACCCTGGGTTCGTTGCGCGCGCCCGTCAGCCGTGCTTGGCTCGCCCGATGAACTTTCTGTTGACGGCGAGCGGCCTGCGCAACGAGACACTGCGGGATGCGCTGCGGGACATGCTGGGAAAGCCGTTCGGATCGGCGAACGTCGTGTTCGTTCCCACGGCGTCAGTCGCCGAGCCCGGGGACCACGGGTGGTTCGTCGCGGACATGAACCGGCTGCACGGCCTCGGCTGGCGGGAGTTCGACGTCCTGGAGCTGAACGGCCTGCCCCGGCAGATGGTGCTCGACCGGCTGCTCCACGCCGACGTCATCTATGTCGAGGGCGGCAGCCACTACCACCTCGCGCGCAGCATCACCGGCAACGACCTGGCCGACGGCTTCCTGGAGGCGCTGGAGAGCCGGGTCTATGTGGGGGTCAGCGCCGGATCAATGATCTTCAGCCGTAATCTCACCGGACACTCCGCCGACGTCATCGGGGACACCCCGGACCTCCACGTCCTCGGCGCGACGACCGTGGAGCCGCCGTTCGGCCTCTTCGACTGGTATCTCAAGCCCCACCTGTACTCGCCGGATTTCCCTGAGCGGGACGACGCCTGGGCTGATCGCCTCGCTGCGCGGGCGGACTTCCCGATCTACTTCATCGACGACGAGACGGCCGTTCGCGTCAGGGACGGCAAGGTGGATGTCATTTCTGAAGGCCGGTGGCGGTTCCATCCGTGACGCAACGCGTGGAGCTCCGGACAGGGCAGTGCCGCGCTGATGCGGAGCTGCCGGGGTGAGCACCGGCGTCAGGAGCCTTCATCGGTCTTCGAAGGAACCGCCGTTTCTCGTAGCGTTGTTGATGCCTCCCGGAAACCCGGGGCGCGTCAGCTGACGGTGTACCGGGCCACCTACGGAGCGGCCTGGCAGATAGCCGGGAGATGGCTGCACGGCGAACCGGAGCCGTCCTCGCCGTCATCTGCCACCTCGTCGGAACCGCCCTCCTGGACCGCATCCTCAACCAGTCCCAGCGGGCCACCGCGGAGGGGTACCTGTGCGGGTGGCGAGGTCCTTGACGAAGCTCCAGCCGGTGAGTGGTTGAGGGTCGGGGATCTGGCTCGTGAAGGCGAGGGCGGCCTCAGCGGGTAGGCAGGTGGCGAGGTCGACGCGTTCGTCGCCGGTGAGCTGGCGGCCCAGGGCCCTCAGCACGGCGCGTGTGACGTCCTCGGCGCGCTCCCAGGTGAAACACGAAGCGGCGCACGGTCCGTTACACGGTCGGCTGGAAGATCACGCCCGAGGACGAGTCGGCGATCGCGAGGCTTCCCGAAAGCGCCTGGGAGACCTCGCTGAAGCAGGACGGCGACCTCCAAACGGGCTACCAGGTCGCGGAGTTGACCTACCTGAACACCCGCGACGGCTGGCCGGAGTGCATGCGGCTGATCGTCCGCCGCGTGCGTTGAAGGCGATCTTTCGGACGGCCGCACACGTCATAGCGCCCTGGCGGCCATGGTAGCGGCTGACGACTCCGCTCCCTTTTCTTGGAACCTTGCACTGCGAGTGAGTCAATATCTGTGCTCTTGAGGTGAGAGTTTGACGGATCATGCCGTGAGGGTTTGACGGACGATGCAGTGAGAGTTTTTGCCGCGACGAGCGGAGTGGAATTACTTAACCGACGCGGGCCGTTGCGGCGTGCTACTGTCCATCTCAGTTGCAGTTTTGGTTCCCGAAACTTCAAGTGCCCCCAGTCGGCTCCTGCCGGGTGGAGCGCTTTTGTATTTCCGGTCATTTTCCGGGCGGGGTAATCATCGCGGCGACACGGCGTACGCACAGTGCGGATTCCGATGTACTGCCCCAAAGGAGATATGACATGGCTGCTGGTACCGTGAAGTGGTTCAACGCGGAAAAGGGCTTCGGCTTCATCGAGCAGGACGGTGGTGGCGCTGACGTGTTCGCCCACTACTCGAACATCGCCGCCCAGGGCTTCCGTGAGCTGCTCGAAGGCCAGAAGGTGAACTTCGACATCGCGCAGGGCCAGAAGGGCCCGACGGCCGAGAACATCGTTCCGGCCTGACGCTGACGCACACTTTGTAGCTGGGGCCCGCATCCTTCGGGGTGCGGGCCCCAGCTGCACCCATTTCCCGCAGCGGTTTCACCCGCGGGACGGCTCGGAGAAATCCGCAGTCTCACCACACGCGACTCCTCCTTCGGGGATGCAGGCGCATCCTGAAGAGCTGCACCGCAGTCGACGCCCGGATTTCACGTCCCCACTGCGTCACCTATTTCAGTATCTCCGCCCGCGCGGATTCCCGTCGGCCGGATTTGCTTTGACATCGGTCCATACTTGTAATTCCGTGCTGCTCATCGCCTGCGGGAATTCCTTGATATGTGCCACATCGAGGAAGGTTCCGCATGAACCGCACACGTACGAACGACCGCTCCGCCCGCACCCGTAAGGGCGGTGCCGACGCAGGGAAGGGCGGCAGTCGCTTCGGCTTGCCGGCACCGCGCCGTTCCGGCGGGCCGGCCCGTTCCGGTGGTTACGGCCGTCGGCCCGCCGCGGTGCAGGGGGAGTTTGCGCTCCCCAGGACGATCACCCCCGCGTTGCCCGCTGTTGAGTGCTTTGCCGATCTCGGCATGCCCGAGCAGCTGCTGGCTGAGCTCGGCAAACAGGGCGTGAGCGCACCGTTCCCGATCCAGGGCGCGACGCTGCCGAACTCCCTGGCGGGCCGTGACGTCCTGGGCCGCGGACGCACCGGTTCCGGCAAGACGCTGGCTTTCGGGCTGGCGCTGCTGGCCCGGACCGCCGGGCGGCGTGCCGAGCCCCGCCAGCCGCTGGGGCTGATCCTCGTACCGACGCGTGAACTGGCGCAGCAGGTGACCGACGCGCTCACTCCATACGCCCGCTCCGTCAGGCTGCGGCTGGCCACAGTGGTGGGCGGGATGTCGATCGGCAGGCAGGCCGGCGCGCTGCGAGGCGGAGCCGAGATCGTCGTCGCGACCCCGGGCCGGCTCAAGGACCTCATCGACCGTGGCGACTGCCGGCTGAACCAGGTGGGGATCACGGTGCTGGACGAGGCCGACCAGATGGCCGACATGGGGTTCATGCCGCAGGTCACCGCGTTGCTCGACCAGGTGCGTCCGGAGGGGCAGCGGATGCTGTTCTCCGCGACCTTGGACCGTAACGTCGACCTGCTGGTGCGCCGCTATCTGACCGACCCCGTCGTGCATTCGGTCGACCCGTCGGCCGGTGCGGTCACGACGATGGAGCACCACGTCCTGCACGTCCACGGCGCTGACAAGCGCGCCGCCACGACCGAGATCGCCGCTCGCGACGGTCGGGTGATCATGTTCCTGGACACCAAGCACGCCGTCGACAGGCTGACCCAGGACCTCCTCGACAGCGGGGTACGGGCCGCCGCGCTGCACGGCGGCAAGTCGCAACCGCAGCGCACCCGCACGCTGGCGCAGTTCAAGACGGGGCACGTCAGCGTGCTGGTAGCGACCAACGTCGCGGCGCGCGGCATCCACGTCGACCACCTCGACCTCGTCGTCAACGTCGACCCGCCGACCGACCACAAGGACTACCTCCACCGCGGCGGACGTACCGCCCGCGCCGGTGAGTCCGGCAGCGTCGTCACCCTCGTCACACCGAACCAGCGTCGCGATATGGTGCGCCTCATGTCGGACGCCGGGATCCGGCCGCAGACCACCCAGATCCGCTCGGGCGACGAGGCCCTGAGCCGGATCACCGGCGCCCAGGCCCCCTCCGGCATCCCGGTCGTCATCACCGCACCGGTCGTCGAACGCCCCAAGCGCAGCGCCTCCTCCCGAGGCCGACGCCGCCCCGCTTCGGCAACCCGGCGCGCGCCCGTACGAAAGTCCGTCTTCGACGCGGCGGCCTAGACCTTCGTGATCAGGAAGCTGACCCCTCTCTGCAGGAGGCACCTTTTGACGCTGGTTCAGATGCAGCCCCGCCCGGCGATCGCCAGCCCCGTGCGCAGGACGGTGGCTGAGGTCATGGACGCGGCCGGACCGCAGGTCTGTGACGACATGAGCGTCGAGGTGGCGCTGTCCGTCATGGCCGCCGCCCGCACGGGCCGACTGCTCGTCTGCGACCAGGACGGCCAGTGCACCGGACTGGTCACCCAGATTGAACTCACCGCCGTCCGCGACAGCTCCGCTTACACGGACCGCGTCCGCCTGCGCGACATCCTCGGCGACCACAGGTCGTTCACCTCACCCGTGACCACGATGGCCGAAGCCGAGCACGCGATGCGCTCCCGCTGGCTCGGTGCCCTGCCGGTGGTCGACGGACAAGGCAGCAGCGGCCTGGGCGTCCTCGCCCTCTCCCTCTGAACCGCCTCACCCTGGTCGGACCGTTCTCCCCTTCTCCCTGTGAGGCCACATGCGCTGCGTCATCGCCCGCTTCCCCTTCGAGCTCACCAAGAACGGCGTGCTGGAATCGATGAAGGGCATCAAGCCCGAACCCGGCACCGGCGAATCCGTGATCATCGGCCGCCGCCACTACCCCGTCAAGCAAGTCGGCCAGGTCATCACCCGCCAGGACCGCCGTGACTTCAGCGCCGCCGAAGTCCTCCGGGCCATGACTCAGCTCGGCTTCACCTGCCGCACCCTCCCCACGGCCGCACCCGTACGCATCCTCAGCTCGCTCCAGCAAGCTTCCGCGATGCTCGGTACTCCCGTGTCCGTCTGACCGACGGGACAGGCAACGAGCCGACGCCTGAACAGCAGTGTGGGCCCGACCGGTGAGCGCCGGTCGGGCCCACACTGCTTGCGACGGGGTTCCGTCGCAGTGGTCGCTCAGTGGTCGGAATAGCTGAAGTCGCCCATGGTCCAGGCGCTGACGTCGGCGATCGCCACACGGTACATCCCGCCTGTCTCCGGGATGCCGACCGTGCCCTGCAGGATCCGGGCGACATGGAAGTGCAGATGAGTGGGCGGCCCGTCCTTCTTCGCGGGGGCGTCGAAGACGGCCGAGAACTCTCCCAAGCGGGCGGAATCCGTCAGCACATCCGACACCCTCTGCCTCCACACTGCTTCGGGAGCCAGCCGACCGGTGATGACAGCACCACCGGTGACCACGGTCAGGGACATCTGGTTGCTCTGCCCGGACTCCACCAGGGCGGCGACGTCAACGAGCAGCTCGTCAGGCTTCGACATGAGGCAGATTATATTTACTGGCCATCCAGCTCTCTGAGCGATGGCGACAGCGGACGCGAAGGGCGTTCACGGACTTGGCGCGGAAGGCCCAGATGGTGACCGGGGTGGCGCGTGCGAGGCGATCAATCAGGGTCGCCGAAGCCGGCGCCGCGCCGTTCAGGTCAGGGGCGTACCGGTGGCGGACGGTCCGGGGTTCATGGCCCGCTGGGCGGCTGCCGGTGTCGTCGGCCAGGTCCGGGCCGCGCTGACCCGGCGGATCCGCCGGGAGACGGACGAAGGACCAATGCCGTCGCCACGATAATCGACTCGCAGTCAGCCAAAGTGGCATCGAGCGTCGGGGAAAGGATCAGCGACCGCAAGCACATCTCGTGGTCGACATCCGCGGGGCCTGCCGCTGATAGTGATGGCCATCAAACTCACTGTGGTATCCCAGCTGGTCAGCATCGAAGAACGGGGCAGATCGTGATCGAAGAACGGGGCAGATCGTGAACGAGCAGGCCGGGAAGTGGAGTTCCTCACCAGCCACGCCCGCGTGCTGATCGTCGTCGCCCACGACCCTGCCACCCGCCTTAGCGACATCGCCGCGGCCTGCCACATCACCGAACGCACCGCTCAGAACATCGTCCACGACCTCGAGCAGGCCGGCTACATGCGCCGCGAGCGCAACGGAAGGCGCTCGCGCTACATCCTCCGCATGGACGGCACCCTCCGCCATCCAGCCGTCGCCTTGTCATTCCCTCACTAGGGCGACCGCCTGCCAGCCCGGCCGCCCTACCAGCGCATGCCGAGAGCATCGAGTTCCGTGCGGCGCTCGAGGGTGAGTTTCGCGACCCTGCGGCGGGTATTGTCGAGGAACCCACCCAGTTTGACCGGAACGCCGCCAACGTTGGGTTTTCCGTCCTCGATGCATGGGGCCACACACAGACCACACGTCAACTGTCGGCTGCGGCACGCCGCATGAGGCGGGGGCGCAGGGCGACAAGGAGTGCAGCGATGACGGCCCAGAGCGCGAGCGTGACGATGGGTCCCGTCGCGTGCGCGCCCCCGAAGTAGCTCAGGCTGCGGATTGCGCGGACGGCTGCGCCAGGCGGTAGCAGCGCCGAGACGGCTCGGGCGGAGCTGGGCAGCAGATCGGCGCCTATGACTGCGCCGCTGGTGGCGTTGCCGACGGTGAGCAGCACGAGGGTGGCGATGGGGAGGCCGACCGGGCCGAGGTAGGCGCCAAGCAGTTTGGTGGTGAAGGCGGCCGCGGCTGCCAGCAAGGTGAGGGTGAGGGCCAAGAATATGACGGGGGCCGGGACAGCACCCAGAAGGGGGCCGGCGATGATCGCTGCGAGGGTGCCGATGGCCGTCGAAGCGCCGCCGAGCAGCCAAAACCGGTGACGCAGGTGCAGGAGCTTTGCCAGGCCGAGTACGTTCGAGGCGAGGACGAAACCGGCCAGGGTCACACCGAAGGCCACGTAGAAGCCGGCCAAGCCGCGGGCGTCGAAGCGGGCCAGGGGAACAACGTCCTTTGTGGTGACATGCATGCCCGCGCCGTTGGCGTAGACACTGACGAGGTTCTTCACCGCCGCTGTGGTGGATGGACCATCCGCCCCGGCGATCTCGAGACGCAGCCGCCCTGCGCCGTCGGCGCTGAGCGCGGCGGCAGCGTCGCCGTGCTCCACTGCCTCGCGCGCGGCCTCGGCGTCAGCGGCCAGGTGCACCTCGACGCTGCCGCCAAGGGCCTGGCGCATCTTGTCTGGCAGGTGGTGGGGCGCTGTGACAGCGATGGGGACTTGATGTGGCTGGGGGTCACGCTGCAGGCCGACGTAGCAGCCGATGAAGGCCGATACGACGATCAGGGCGATCACAATCGGCTGGAGCCAGATCTGTATTGGCGCGCGGGGGGCCTCTTTCGGCCTGGGCAGGAGTTCGGCTCCTGCGGACGCTTCTTGGCCTTCGGGGGCTGATCGGATAGGGGTTTCCAAGGCCGGGCCTTCTGGTTGAGGGACGCGGGGGTCGTCCAGGGGGAGCAGGCGGGGGCCAGCAGGGCGGCCAGATCTCCGCTACAGGCCCCTGATATTGCGGGCAATCGCGCGCAGGCATGCGGCAGGGGCACTCAAGACACTTAAGAGCATATGCTCGTATTCTGCATACGGCAAGTACATTCCCCGCATGGTCACCGTGCGGCTGCCGAACCATCGCTCTCACGGCACGGACCGGCACGAGCTCAAAGAACGGACTGACCACCAAAACCCACCTCACCTGTGATCGGCCAAGGCCGCCCGCTCGCGATCCCGGTGACACCAGGGCACCGCCACAACAGTGTCTGCGCGCGGCCCCTGATGGAACGGATCCGCGTTCCTCGCACCGGCCTTGGCCGACCGCGCTGCAGGCCCGACCAGGTCATCGCGGACAAGACACCCCATACAGCTGTCAGGTCAAGCTGCTGCCGCTAGTGGGCTGGTGCGGGAGTTCTGAAGGTGATCGCTTCGTCGACCTTCTGATGGTTGGTCAGGCAGTGGCGGAGCCGGCCGAGCGTGCGGTTGAACAGATTACGGAGGGCGGCGTGATAGCGGTCGCCGGTGTTCCGGCGGCGGTTGTAGTGGGCATGTGCGCCGGGCGAGGCCGTCAGCGTGGCGAACGCCCGATGCCGGCCGGTTGCGGCCAGCCGGCTGTTCTTGATCCGGCGGTGGGTGACGTGGCGGTTCTTGCCGGACTCGAGGGTTACTGGTGCGCTTCCGGCATAAGAGGTCCTAACGGAAGTCGTTGATCATGTGACTTTCGGCTTGGGTGGTCGTTGGTCTGGTCGTGGGGAAACGTCAGTCGCGGCCGTGGATCGTGTCGGATGAACTGTGGTCGCTCATCGAGCCGTTGCTGCCCGAGCCGGGTCCGAAGCTGGTGGAGGGGCGACGACCGCGGATACCGGATCGGCAGGCCTTGTGCGGAATCCTGTTCGTGCTGCATGCCGGTATCCAGTGGGAGTATCTGCCGCAGGAGTTGGGCTTCGGTTCGGGGATGACGTGCTGGCGGCGTCTGGCCGCGTGGAACGAGGCCGGTGTGTGGGAGGCACCGCACCTGGTGCTGTTGAAGAAGCTGCGGGCTCGATTGCGGCAGAGGCCGGAACAGCGTCCCTCTCGTCGAAGCACTCCCGGTGCTGCTTGCAGCCAGACGTCTCGCCCGACCCCCGCCTGGACTGGCCCAGCGGCCAATCCACGCACCTAGCAGGCTTAAAGAAGAGGCGGCGCCTGGGCTGGGCAGTAAGGCCTGCCCCGGAATCGTCGTCTCAGGACTCGTCGGCGGCGAGGAAGTGCTCGGCGAGGGGGGTGCCGGCGAACTTCTTGTTCATCTCGCGGGAGAAGAGCAGCAGCGTGTTGCGTGGCCGATGGAGCACCGCGAGTTCCTGGGCCTGTCCGACGGCGTTGCGGGTGACCGTGACGACAACCTTCATGGGCTCGCCGAGGACTGATGCATCGTAGATCTCGAGGAAGCCGTTGTCGCCGAAGTCTCCGGTGAAGCTGAAGTCCTGGAACTCGTACAGTTCGCGGGCCTTGACCACGATGGCGCGGACCGCCTCCGCGCCACGGGCGGTGCCGTTCATGGCGGCGCCTTCCAGGGTGACGTCGTCGGCCAGGTTGTCCAGCCACCATGGGTAGTAGCCGAGTCCCTGGCGGCCGTTGGCGCTGTTTTCCGCGTTCGTCATGTCATGCCTACTTCCGAGATCCGGCCCTGGCCGCTTACGTATGGACCGGACACCGGTCCAGCAACAGATACGAGCATATGCTCTTATTTTCCCGGTAGCAAGCCTGGCGTCCGGCCGGCGTGGCGCCACCAGGGGCAGGCTGGCCTCGTCATAGCCGCAAGCTGCGAGTACACGGGAGCAGAGTCTCCAGGTCGCCGAGGGCGCGGGCGGCCAGGCTGGCCAGGCTCCGCCTGATGTGCGCCCACGCGCGCACTCCGGTGTGACGCCGCTCCCCGGATCGGCCCCGCCAGGTGTCGTCCGCAAGGTTCCTCGCCGGCCTGGGCGGCGCCTGGACGAGCTCCTTGACGTCGGCCTCCGCCGGATGGTGGCCCACGCCTGTGAAGGGGCCGGGACGGCGTTCATTGAGCCCGCAGACCCTGAGGAGCGGGAGACGCCGGTGCCGGCGGCCTCCAGGCCTTGTCCGGCGGTCAGAAGACCTGGGCGAAGCAGCCCAGGGTGACAGCTATCGAGAGCACCGCCAGCGAGACTGCCATGAGGGGCTTGGGTACGTGCATGGGAATCCTCCATTGTTCGGGCTGATGTGGCTCACAGGCAGTACCGAACGAGCCGCTTGTCGGCGTTGTATGTGTTCGTTGCCGGGTTCGGCATCGTGGCCGCCCGTTCTTCGATCATCTCCTCGGGGAGGATTCGCTTCGGCAGCTAGCCAAACCGGGCGGGCGGCGGCCGGCGGGCGGTGAGGCGGAGCCTCGGGAAGAGTTCGGCCGCTGCGGAGAGTGTCGGCTCACGCACGGGAGCGGATCCGATGGGGGTTTCCATGACAAGGCAAGGCTTTCGAGTGGAGGGGCGCGAGGCTCGCTGGAGGGGCCAGGAGGGGCATCACCCCACAGTTGTGGGCATATGCTCATATTTGCCTTGACGGCAAGAGCGGGTGGTTCGGGGCGGACCCGCCGGCCCGTCACCGACCGTTGACCGCAGGGTGACTGTCGCATTTGAGAGCATCTGCTCGTATCATGGGTGGGTGAAGCTCTGGAGGAGACAATGACCACTGCGCCGACGGATCCCGCCGACTCGTGCAACAACCTGGCCCTGCGCAAGGCGGCCCGGTACCTCGGTGCGACCTACGACAAGGCCCTGGCCCCCGTCGGTCTTCGTGCGACGCAGCTCAGCATCCTGCAGAAGCTGAGCGGGCACGGAGAAATGACGATCACCAGCCTCGCCGACGTGATCGCCATGGACCGCACGACGATGGCCTCAAACCTCAAGCCGCTTGCCCGCGAGGGTCTGGTAACCGTCGAGTCATCGGCAGCCGACCGCCGCGCACGGATCGCCGCCATCACGCCGGACGGCCTCGCCCGACTGAAGGCGGCGCTACCACTGTGGAATGCCGTGCAGGCCCAGTTCGAGGAGAACTTCGGCGCCGACGAGGCAGCCCATCTGCGCGCGTACCTCGACGCCGTCCTTCACACCGGATTCGAGCCCTGGGCCGAGTAGGACACGACGCTTCTGGCGCTACTGAGGGCTGGCGCCGGCCGCCCTGACGTCACCGAAGTGCCCGTGAACACGCCGGGCGTGACGGACCCCTTGACGCGGCTGCTTCCAAGGAGGGGCGCATGGGGGGAGTCGTCGAGGGTGTGTGAGATCGGGCATCGACGGCAGGGACTCGCTGTGCAGCCTGGACAGGCAAGGTCATCACGGAGTCGACTCTGTCGGCCGCGACGCAGGAGCTGATGAAGATCCGGGCCGGCCAGATCAACGGCTGAGGCTTCTGCACCGACATGCGTGTGGCCGTCCGCTAGCGGGACGGGCCGGTGGCGCGGCGGTACGGGGCCAGGAAGCGCGTCAGTTCCGACAGCAGCTGCCGGGGGGCCTGCTCAGCGATCCAGTGGCCGGCACCGGGGATGACCACACCTTGTACGTCGTTCGCGAGGGGAATCATCGCCTTCCCGACCAGGTCACCCCAGCTTTCCGATCCGCCGATCGCCAGGACGGGCATCGTCAGCTTGTTCTCGGCGCGCGTCGCGTTCTGCGCGGTGGTGGCGTCCCAGGCGCGGTAGAGACCGAAGCTGCCGCGCAGGGTCTCGGGGTCGGAGAAGAGACGGAAGTAATACTCGCGCGCGTAGTCGGGCAGCTTCTGTCCGCCCTGGATGTCGAACTCGTAGCCGAAGAAGATCTCCTCCCGGCCGCTGACCAGCTTCTCGGTCAGCTTGTGGTTGACCCGGTTGAAGGGGATGTGCCAGAGCCTGTTGTTGTGGTCCTCATCGATGAACAGGGGCGGCGAGGCCTTCAGTGTCGGGGGCCCGGGAACCTCCAGGAGGGCCACGCGGGCGACACGCTGTGGGTGGTCCGCCGCCAGCGCGTAACTGATGATCAGGCCGGTGTCATGGCCGGCCACGGCGAACCGCTGGTGACCGAGGGCGTCCATCAGGGCGACCAGGTCGTTGGCGAGGGTAGCGGTGTCGTACCCGCTCTTGGGCTTCTCGGTCAGACCGATGCCGCGCTGGTCGACGGCGATGACCGTGTAGTGCCGGGCGAGCTCCGGCATCACCATGCGCCAGGCGTACCAGTTCTGCGGCCAGCCGTGTACCAGCAGCAGCGGCGGGCCGTCGCCTCCGATGACCGCGTGCTGGCGCAGTCCGCCGGCCTGGATGAACCGGCTGGTGAACGTCTTGGTGAACCCGGCCGGAAGCCCCGGAGCCGTGGAGAGCGAACCCAAACCCCTCGGCCTGCGCATGGCGGGGGAGGCAGCGGCGGACGGGGTCAATCCGCCTATCAGCGAGATACCGGCTGCGGCAGCAGCAGAAGCAGCCGCGCCGCCGACGAAGCCGCGTCGGGACAGCCCGCGCCGGGCACGGTGTGACAGCGGCTTTGATCCGGGGCCTTCCTGCGCGGGCGGCTCCATGGGAGACATGGTCATGAAAATTTTCCCTTCGAACGTTGCTCGAGCGCCAGGGCGAAGTCAGGATCTCGAGACTAAGGAGCATATGCTCGTATTTGGGTCGGCTTCGGGATCCGACTGATGGTGCCGGGGCTGTGTTCAGGGGGGCGTCGCCCGTCATTCCCGGGTGGCTGGTGAGATGTCAGCGGCCGGGGAACCTCTGCGTGATCTCCTGGAGCACCCAGCCGTTGCCGTCCGGGTCGCTGAAGGTGGCGAAGGAGCCGTAGGAGGCGCGGCCGGGGTGCAGGCCGGCAAGCCGCCCCTGTCCCTCGACCCGGTGGGTGACCTCTCCGGCCTCATGGCCGTGGTAGAGCAGTCCTGCGGCGTCGTGGAAGACTTCGCCCACCTCGATGCCGCGACCGACGAGTTCCGCGCGGGCCTCCTCGATGTCGGAGACGGCGAGATACAGGCCCTGGGCCGAGCCGGGTGCGGCGGAGGTGATCCCCGTGCCGAACATGATCGAGCACTCGGAACCGGGCGGCGTGAAGTGCACCGCGCGCCAGTTCTCGCTGGCGGCCATGTCGATGTCCAGACGGAATCCCACCTGCTCGTAGAAGGCCTTGGCCCGATCGACGTCGGAGACAGGCAGCACGGTGACTTCGAGCTTCATGTACATGTAGGGGTCTTTCTCTCTAAGGTCGAGTGCGACCACCCGACCTGCATAGGTGTCAGATGGGCGGGCTGTGGCGGCGTGGGCGTATGACAGCCAACCGTCAGCGCTTCAGGTGGACGGTGAAGTGCCTCTCGGTGTCACCGGCAGGAACGGTGCGAACAAAGCCCCGGGCGTTGCGGTAGTCGCCTGATCCGCCGGTGATGCCGACGTCGACGTAGGACGGGGCGGGCAGGTGGAGCAGCGCCTGCGCGGCGAACTGTCCCTCAGGCAGAGAGAAGGTGCCCAGGCACTGGAGCGCGGCCGGATTGACGCGGGTATAGGTGCAGACGACGCTGTGATCGCCGACCTTCTCGCCGTCGCGGTAGAGGTCTTCGTGGATGACGCGCTGGTCACCCGGGCTGATTCCTGCCCGGCCCAGATCGAGGTCTTCGAGCGAGGTCTGTTTGCCGACCAGCTCGAAAGTTTTCGCGCGGTGGTCAACGACGTGCGCACTGGCGGAAGTTGACGTGCCGGCCGACGCCAGCGGGGCGATGGCGACGCCACCGGCGACGACAGTGGCGAGGCCGGCGGCTGCACTCAGGTAACGCAGCTTGTTGATCTTCAATGTGGTCGGCAACTTGCCGCTCCTTTCTGTGGTGTCGATTCGGTGGCGGCAGAACCTCGGCCCGGATGCACGGGGGCCGACGCCTGCTCCGATCGACTTGTGAACAACCTCTGTTGGGGCGGCATTTCGACACTCACACAACCTATGTCACCTGCCAAGGGGGTGACGGTTAATCAGGTGGTGACCGCCCTGGATGCCGAGCCATGCTCTTGCTGGTGCGGACCTTGCGCGTGTCAGGTTGTTGCATGTGTCGACGAGGTCCGCCCGCGTCGGGGCCATGTCGTCTCGACGCGGCTCACCGGCAATAGGAGCATATGCTCCTATTATCGAAATGGCAAGGGGCGGGTCTTGGGCGACACCCGCCGTGACCCCCGCTCCATCGCCGGGGCGCGGGCGCGCGATGGCCGAGTCGCCCCCCGGCCCATTTCGGTCGGACGGTGATCCATCCGCGGCCCGGGCGTCCTCATCGCTGCGGACGCCGGATGCGACGCGCACCCCGTCGCGCCTTCCCTGTTGCCCATTTGGAGGCGGTCGCGGTGATGCCGGTAGGTCACCGGCGTCAGGCGTCGCAGGTGCGACATGTCGCCAAAGGGGGAGCGGGCGCGGCCGCCCCTTCGGGACGCCGTGACGGGTGTCCGGGCGACTCGGCGTCGCCGAGCCGCGAAAGGGTTCGGGGGGATCTGCTCCTTGCCATCGAACCGATAGGAGCATATGCTCCTATCGGTCGATAGTCACGTAGCGGAGCTGAAGTTGTCCGCTCGGCCGGGCCCCATCCCTCCCGGACCGCCTTGGCTGCCTTTTTATCGCGTGCCCGTCCGGGCTCGCGCAGCATCGCGAGGTCTTACCGACCGTACATTTGCAAGGAGTATCACCATGACTGTCGTAAAAGCCGCTGCAGTCCAGATCAGTCCCGTGCTTTACAGCCGCGCGGGCACCGTAGAGAAGGTCGTGAAAAAGATCCGCGACCTGGGTGAGCAGGGTGTCCAGTTCGCGGTCTTCCCTGAGACCATCGTTCCCTACTACCCCTACTTCTCCTTCGTGCAGCCGCCCTACACCATGGCCGAGGGGCACCTGCGCCTGCTCGATCAGGCGGTGACCGTACCGTCCGCCGAGACCGAGGCGATCGCCGAAGCCGTCCGGGAAGCCCACATGGTCGTCTCGATCGGCGTCAACGAGCGTGACGGCGGCACCATCTACAACACGCAGCTGCTGTTCGACGCGGACGGCACACTGATCCAGCGCCGCCGCAAGATCACGCCGACCTATCACGAGCGGATGATCTGGGGCCAGGGCGACGGTTCGGGCCTGCGCGCGGTAGATAGCGCCGTCGGCCGCATCGGACAGCTCGCATGCTGGGAGCACTACCTGCCGCTAGCACGCTATGCCTTGATCGCCGACGGCGAGCAGATCCACGCCGCGATGTACCCCGGTTCCTTCGGCGGCCAGCAGTTCGCCGACCAGATCGAGGTCAACATCCGCCAGCATGCGCTGGAATCGGCCTGCTTCGTGGTCAACGCCACCGCCTGGCTCGAGGCCGACCAGCAGGCGCAGATCGCCAAGGACACCGGCGGCCCCGTTGGCGCGATCTCCGGTGGCTTCTTCACCGCCATTATCGATCCCGAGGGCCGCATCATCGGCGAGCCGCTCACATCCGGCGAAGGCGAAGTGATCGCCGACCTGGACTTCGCGCAGATCGACCTGCGCAAGCGCCTGATGGATGCGCGCGGCCACTACAGCCGCCCGGAACTGGTCAGCCTGCAGATCGAACGAACGCCGGCGCCCCACGTCCGTGAGCGCAGCACTCTCCTGCCGGTCCAGACTGGCCGGGCGGCTGAAGAAGGCCGCCCCGTCGAAGCCCAGTGAGCTGTTTGCCGAGCCTGGAGGCCCTCCCGGGGGCTCGAACCGGACAGGAGGAGTTGATGCTCGTAAGTTCGGCGCGCGGTCTCATGTCGCCCATGCGCCTGATGCGTCGTGGCGTCGCGAATCCGCTTCTTGTTTTTCCCACCTCGCCTGGGAAGTGCCCGGGTGAACGGCTGAGCGGCAAGTGTCGGATCAAAGCCGAAGGGATATGGCCCCGGTCGACGACGCCGATGCCATCCTCAAGCTCGCCGACTACCAGGACTGCTGGTCTTGTGGAGGAGTTCCATTTTGACCGGATTCCGGAGGCCGGCCGAAAGATGCCCCACGCACCGGATGGGACCGGGTACCTGATCGGCGCCAGACGGGAACAAAAGCGCGGCGAGAAGGTTTAAGTCGCAATTCCCATTGCGTATCACCCGCCGCTAGTAACAATGCCACAGATTAGGTGAGGCTGAGGATGCCCCTGCGGGGTGCGTCCGGCCACGCGAAGAGGAGGAACCCATGACTGATTCAGAGACTGAGAAGCAGCGCGTTAACATCGGAAAGCAGCACCCGGCCAATTACAAGGCTCTTATCGCCCTGTCCTCGGCAGTGGAAGACACCACCACCGCGGCAGGTCTTGACCCGCTTCTGGTCGAGCTTTTGAAGATCCGCACGTCCCAGATCAACGGCTGCGCGTTCTGTCTCAAAATGCACACCCGCGACGCGCTCAAGAAGGGCGAGAACCCGGACCGGATCGCAGTGTTGCCCGCGTGGGAAGAAACCGATTACTTCTCCGAGACCGACCGCGCGGCCCTACGCCTTACAGAGGCCATCGCGCACGTGTCCGAGGGGCACGTGAGCGACGACGACTACAACGCGGCAGCAGCCGTGCTCTCCGCAGATCAGGTCTCGGCGGTGGCCTGGCTGTCAACGTTGATGAACGCCTTCAACCGCGTCGCGATTACAAGTCGATACCCGGTCACCGGCAACTGAACCAGCTTGTAGTCCGTGCGGGCATGCGAGTGCTGTCGTCCCAGGACGAGTTCTTCGAGGTCGCCCCGATGCGTTGATGGCGTTGGGTATGCAGGACACTCCCAGCACCCATGTATACGGAGGGCCGGTCCGTTCTCGTCGGCGGAGACCACGCTCTCGGCAAGCTGCATATCGGCATCCAGGAGAGCGGTCGTGGCCAGGCCGATGGCCGAGCCGACCACGTTCGCCATCTCCACCAGGCCGTCACTGATCGACCAGCTCCTCGTGATAGGCGTCCCGCATCGTGTCCTCACTGTCCAGTCGTGGGTGCCGGCCTTCGCCCGCGGCCAGGCCCTCACACATCGCGCACAGGGCAGTGGCCGCCAAACCGCCAGCGGCGCCACCCGGATCTGTCAGCCGGCAGAGCACGCCTCTGCGCCAAGTCCTCTTCGGACGAAGCCCTGAGACCGCGCGGTGGTCTCGGCCGACGGTGGCGGGCGAGAGGTGTTGCCCCCTCTTCGCACCCGTGGTGATGACGAGCCGCTTAGCGATGTCGCGCAGGCTCATAACGGATGCATGCCCCGTGCAGACACCCGCGCGTTCACGAAGGGCGTCGTCATATGCGCCTGATGACCAGCACGGCCACGTCGTCGAGGTGGTCCACCGCGACCGCGGCGTCGAGGATTCGGTCAGCGATCGCCTCGGCGTTCAGCCCGTCGTGGAGGGCTTGGGCGGCCAGTGTTCCGGCCCGCTCCAGGCCGGCGTCCAGCGGCAGGCCCGGCCCTTCGACCACACCGTCGGTGACCATGACCAACGCGGTGCCCTCCTCCAGCGTGAAGGTCTCCTCGAGGTAGTCGGTGCCTGACAGGACTCCCAGCACCGGACCGCCCGGCAGCTCGCGGATGTCGCTGCTGCCGTCCTCGCGTATGCAGAGCAACGGCACATGGCCTGCGCTGGTGCCGATGACCTGTCCTGCGCGTGGGCCGATGTACAGCATGGTGCAGCTGGCGAATCGTGCCGCGTTCATCGTGACAAGCAGTTCGTTGGTGCGCGTCAGCACGGTGGCCGGCGCCGGTTCGTGGGGGGCGATCGCGCGGATGGAGGTGCGTACCTGTCCCATGAAGGCAGCGGCATCCACGTCGTGCCCTTGGCTGTCGCCGATCTCCAGGGCCACCGCCCCGCCGGGCATCACGAAGGCGTCGTACCAGTCCCCGCCGATGTCGAGCCCGTCGCGGCTGGGCCGGTAGCGGGCGGCGACCTCCAGGCCCGGAAGATGCTCGGGCAGCGTGGGCAGCATGCTCTGCTGGAGCGCCGCGGCCAGCTCGACGCGGGCCTGCTGCAATCGGATGCGCCTGAGTGCCTGGCCTGCCAGGTCGGCCAGCGTACTCATGAGGGCACGCTCGTCCGGGGGCGAGTGGTGCTCGCTGTCGTAGATCACCGCCCAGGCCCCGAGCGGCTGGTCGCCGACCGGGCTGAGGGGGGCGATCGATATGGCGATGAAGGAGCCAAGCCGCGGAATACTGGCTGGCTGCGGCCAGTCGCGTATGAGTTCCTCGCGGTTGGGGATGAACTGCGGCGTGCCGGTTCGGATCGCACAGGTCAGCGGTTGCGGTTCAGCCAGAGACAGGCCTTCCATGGCGTCGATCTGCTGCGGGTCGACCCTGGCATCGGAGGAGGCGTGCAGGAGCCCCGTTTCATTGTCGAGGAGGGCAAGCATGGCGCCCGTGCCGCCGAAGGTCGCGGCGACCCGTGTCAGGACGACCTGCTGCAGTTCCTGCTCGGTGGCGGCGGTGATCAGGGCGGCGGAGAAGGCGGCGATCTCGTCGGCACGCTGCCGCTCGGCAGCCAGCGTGGCCAGCGCTTTCTGTCGGCCCTCCTCGAGCAGGGTGTCGTCGCGGATCACCCCGAAGACCTGTTCAGGGCCGCCATAGCCCAGCTGGATCCGACGGATCTGGCAGGCGATGTGGTCCCACCCATCGTTCTCGGTACGGAACCGCAGGCTGATCCAGGGGGACTGGGCTGCGGTCGAGCGCACGAGCCGTCTCAGGGCCACCCGGTCATCCGGGTGAACTCGCCGGACCACCCTGGCCAAGGGCGTCGAGGCATGCGGGAACAGCGAGGCCAGCGCGGGTGCGCCACCCAGCCAGTCCAGCCGGTGCATCCGGGGTGCGTACATCCACAGGCCGAGGTCCGCGGCTGCGGCCGCCAGCCGGAACGGGATCAGCAGGCCGCCCGGATCGTTTCGCGCGTCCACCGAATGCACCCACACCAGCCGCTCGCGACTTGCGGGATCTTTCACTGGCCGGGCCTCGATGAGGCTGACCACGGACGCTCTGCCCGCACCCGAGAACTCCAGCACACGCATCGCGACCGTCTTCGTCGTGGCCCCGTGTATGAGCAGACTCTCGGCCGAGGCTCGCTGGGTTTCGGGCAGCAAGTCGAGAAAGTCATAACCTACGCACTGCTGCGCCGGCCTGCCCAGCGTGGCGGCCATCGGGGCGTTGAGGGAGTGGACGGTGCCGTCTGGCGTCAGAAGAGCCGATGGGGTAGCCCAGCGAAGGAATTCGTCCCAGGTGTCCATCTGCCGCTCCCTGACAATCCTCGAGCGATGGCCCAAACGATCCTTATCCATCGTATTGCGGTCTTTTCGCTGAGATGGCGCGGCGGGCAGCCCCTGCCGCGCTCACGCAGGGCGCCCGGCACCGTTTCGGCGCTCCGCTGACACCCCTGGCGGTTGCTCTGCCCAGACGGTCTTTCCCTGGGCTTGGTAGCGCGTGCCCCACTGTTCCGCGACGCTCGCGATGATGAACAGTCCTCGGCCTGTCTCGTCGATGGTGCGGGCATGTTTCACCTGCGGAGCGCTGGCCGCGGTGTCGCTGACCTCGCAGGTGAGCATCCGTTCGAGGACGAGGCGAAGTTGCAGGGGCGGAGCGCCGTAGCGGACAGCGTTGCCGACGAGTTCGCTGACGATGAGCTCGGTGGTGAACGCCGTCTCCTCGTCCATGTCCCAGGCTTCCAGTTGGCGGCGGGCCGCTGCGCGGGCGATCGGGGCGGCCTCGGGGTCCGCAGGCAGAGCGAGGGTCAGTACCCGGTCTTGGGGCAGCGCCTTCGTGCGGGCGAGCAGCATCTGGCTCTCGCCGGTCGGGTGGCCGGCTGTGAGCGCGTGCGCGATGTCGTCACACAGGTCCGGCAGGCGCCTTGTGCTGGCGCCGTCCAGGAGCGGGCGCAGGGGACCCGATGGCGCCAGGACCGCGTCCGCGATCGCGGACGTGCCCATCGCCAGAGTGCTTCCTTCGGGGAGGCTGACGGTGGTCGCGGGGAAGGGGGCGTTGCCCGCTTCGGCGAGTTGGGGGCCTGGGGGAACGGGCAAGGTGGCCGAGGTGCCGTCGGGAAGGACCGCGACCGGTTCGGGGAGGCCGGCGCGGGCGATGGTGCAGGTGAGCTCGACCGGGTCGTAGATCGCGATGATGCAGCCGGCGGTGAGCGGCTCGCGATTGAGGGGATCCATGGGAGGAAGCGCTGCGCGCGCGGTCACGAGACGGGCTGCGGTGTCGCTGAGGCGGGCCAGCAGCTCGTCGGGCTGCAGATCCAGGGCGGCGAGCGTATGGACGGCCGTCCGCAGGAGTCCCATCGTGATGGCTGCGGCGATGCCTTGCCCTGCCACGTCGCCGACGATCAGCGCGGTCCGTGCACCGGGCAGTGCGATCGCGTCGGACCACGCGCCGCCGCCCTCCGGAGCGGGAAGGTGCAGTGGGGAGATCTCCACGGTGGCATGTGTGGCCGGTTGGTGGGGCAGGAGCCTGCGCTGGACGGTGCGCGCGATGATCCACTCGCGCATGAACTGACGGGCGTTGTCGATGCAGAGCGCAGCGTGCGTACACACGGCAGACGCCAGCGCGACATCCTCCTCTTCAAAGGGGTCTTCCTGCTGGTGGCGGTAGAAGCTGACCACGCCCAGGGCATGACCGCGCAACGCCAGCGGTGCCACGATCAGGGAGTGGGCACCGGATCGCCTGATGACGTCGGCTCGGGCCGGGTCGGCGGCCAGCCACGAGCTGTCCTCCTCGATCGCCACGAGGCGCGGCCGAAGGTCGGACAGGACGTCCGAGAAGGGGGTGCCGGTTGGCAGGTGTCGCACGACTCCGACGGGGTGACCCGCGATTGGGCCTTGGAATGCTGCACGGCGCAGTGGAACGTCCCCGTGGACGGGTACCAGGGGAGGATCCTCTCCGCGGACGACGTCTTCGATCACCTCGACGTCGGCGATGCCGGCGAAGGCTGGCACTACCGCCTCCACCAGTTCCCAGCAGACATCCATCACGCTCAGCCGGTGCCCCACTTGTGTGCGGACCGTGTCCAGGAGGGCCAGGCGGTTCTGTGCGTTCTCCCGCTCGGTGACGTCGACCGTGGACGCCACCAGCCCGACCACATTGCCGTGAGAGTCCTCCACACGGAAGTAGGACACGGACTGGATACGACGCGCGGGCCGGCCTGGTGCCTTGATGCAATGGACGATCCGGTTCACGACCGGTTCTCCGCTCTCCAGGACCCTTTGCGCCACAGCGGTTTCTTCCTCGGAGTCTGCGAGTTCACACGCCTCGGTGAAATGCTTGCCCAGCAGGTGCCTCACTGGTGTGTCAGGCATCCCGCCGGTGGCGGTGCTCATGTGGACCACGCGCAGCTGATTGTCGAGGACGTGCAGTTCCACCGGGGAATGGGTGAACGCAGCCTTCAAGATCGCCACGTCCTGCCCCGACATGGTGTCCCCCGCTGCGAGCATCTGCCACACCACGGAAGTACCCCGCAACACCGGCTTGACCAGCACCGCGGCCGCATCCGAGAAGCTTTCCCCGATGTTTGCCGTCAGCGGCGAGCTCACGCATGAGTGCGGTCACGGACTGGCCGACGGCCTCTTCGGCGGACCAACCGAACAGCTCCTCGGCCGGACGCCCCCACTCGATCACCCGGCCACTCTCATCGAGGAGTAGGAGCACGTCACCGGTGGGCATGCGAAAACACCTCCGCCCTCATCGTCACGCCGATCGGCTCAGCCCGCCTCTCACCAGGGATGTCGTACTGAAGGGAACCAGCGCAGCAGGTCAAAGGCATAGGAGCGGCAGGAAGCCGGAGTGTTGCCGCACGCCAGTAATTCCCCTAGGAACTCGCTTGTCGGCGTGATCTCCCGCCCCGCCCCATCGAGAACCACCCAGGGCAGGGTGGCAGCCGGTCTCTCACCCACATTGCCGTCGTACCGCTCCAACGACTTCACCAGCTGAATGTTCGTCATGTCTGTGGTGATCATGACGGTGAGCGTCTCCCTCCCCGACATTCCTGTGCTGCACACCCTGGCCGTCAACCTGCAGTCCCCCCTCAATCCCGACTAAGCCGATTCGTTTGGATCACTCGGCGGGCGACGTGCCCACCGTGGGGCGCCATGGTGACTGCCCTCAGCGCCAGCGCGGCATATGGGTGAGAAGCTGTTGTCTTTCCGGGCTTGAGGGCTGCGTTTCCGCTGGTCGGGCGTAGGGTCGGCGGCGCCGTGGGAGTAGTGGCCTGTCGGGCTGTCGCTCCCCGGGAGGTCGTGGGTGCCGTCGGTGATTGGGCTGTTGGAACAGCGTGAGCTGGGTGCTTGCCGTCGTGTGGACGGGCTGCGGGAAGAGGCCGACCGTATCCAGGCCGACTGGCCGCGGCCGAGCAGGAATGCCAGGAGTGGGTGATCGCCCGCAGGCGGGTCGATGCGGTGCTGGCTCCGGACGGCTGCGGCACCGCCGGCACGGAGGTCACGCCGGATGTGCGGGGTGCGGATGCGCCCTCGGCGCCGCGGGATGCGGTGAAGCCGAAGTCGCAGGTGCCCATGTGGCGCCAGGGGCTGGCCTGGTCGGTGCTGTTGGTGGACTACCAGCGCATCCTGCAGGCGCTCGCGGACCGGAACCGGCTCCGTCAAGGGCCGCTGACCTGCCAGGAGATGGCCGCCGTGTTCGGCATGGACGTGGTGCCGGCACGGGTGGAGGCACTGCGGTCGAAGGCGAAACGTCTGGTCGCGCGGGGCTGGCTGGCCGAGCGGCAGCCGGGCCGGTTCACGCTCGCTGCGGGTGTGGCCGGGCCAGGCGGCGGGTCATGAGCAGGGTCATCGACCAGTAGATCATCGCCTCGGCGCTGGTGGTGTGGCGTTCGTAGTCGCGTGCCAGGCGGCGGGTGCGCATCAGGTGGGCGAACAGGCGCTCGACGAGCCACCGCTTGGGCAGCACCACGAAGCCGCGCACGTCGTCGCTGCGTTTGACGATCGCCAGGTCCAGGGCGAGCGTGGCCAGGCAGTACTGGACGAGGGGGCCGGTGTAGCCGCCGTCGGCCCAGACCAGTTCCAGCCGGTGGTGCACGTCGGCGACCTGCCCGAGCAGCACCTGGGCGGCGATGCGGTCACCGGTGTCCGCGGCGGTGACCATCACGCTCAGCAGCAGGCCGAGCGTGTCGACCACGACATGCCGCTTGCGGCCGTTGATCAGCTTGCCGCCGTCGAAGCCGCGGCTGTCGGAGCCGACGACAGCATCCGCTTTGACGGACTGCGAGTCGATCACTGCGGCTGTCGGCTCCGCATCCCGCCCCAGCTCCTGGCGGACCCTCGCGCGCAACCGGTCGTGGAACTCCTTGACCAGCAAGTTGTCCCGCCAGCGGCGGAAGAATGCGTAGATGCGGTTCCACGGCGGGAAGTCGGCGGGCATCGCGCGCCACTGATCCCGTTGTCCACGAGATACCGGATGGCATCGAGCATGGCCCGGTGGCAGTACCCCTCCGGCCGGCCGCCCCGGCCGCGCAGCCAGCCCGGCAGCGGCAGCAGCGGCCGGATCGCCGCCCACTCGGTATCCGTCAAGTCCGACGGATACCGACGCGGCCGCTGGGGCCAGTCAGCCGCGTTGCCGTACACATGCGCGAGGCAATCACAGGATGGAGGAGCCGGGTTGGACCGCCCGGCCGCCGACACTGAAGACTGCAGCACAGGGGTCTCCTGACGCTCTATGGATTCGACACCCACGAGCTGTTCAGGAGGCCCCCTCTCCATGTGCTCTCGTCCGACGAGGATCACCCCACCGGGAACCACGTTCGACTATCACTGCTCAAGATCGGATGGACCGGCGCGGCCTGGCCGCTCTGTTCTGATACCTCGTCAACTCGTACGGCACCTTCCGCCTCGACATGGACGAGCGGCTCAGCCTGGCTCCCCTGGCCGTTCCCCGTGCGCGTACGCCGTCGGACGCCTCCGCGCTTGTGTGGGCCGGGGCAGCTCGCACAAGCTGCCCGAGTGATTCCGCCATCACCTTCACGACGGTGGAGGCTTCGCGGGCCCGTATCACCGCCGGTGTCAGTTGCCGACGGGGTAGCGGCTGGTGATCGCGACGCGGTTGAAGGCGTTCATCACTGTTGCCAGCCAGGCGATTGCCGAGACCTGGTCTGGGGCGAGTATGGACGCGGCGGCGTTGAAGTCCTCGTCGCTGACGTGTCCGTCCGGCACGCGTGTGATCGCCTCGGCCAGGCGGAGGGCGGCGCGGTCGGTCTCGGAGAAGTAGCCGGTTTCTGCCCAGGCGGGCAGCACGGCGATCCGGTCGGGGTTTTCGCCCTTCTTGAGGGCGTCGCGGGTGTGCATGCGCAGGCAGAATGCGCAGCCGTTGATCTGAGAGGTGCGGATCCTCAACAGCTCGACCAGGAGCGGGTCGAGGCCCGCTGCGGCGGCGGCCTCTTCCACCTGTGACGACAGGGCGATGAGGGTCTTGTAGGCGGCCGGGTGCTGCTTGCCGATGTTGACGCGCTGGGGGTCGGTCATGACTCCTTCGATTCGTTCGGGTGGCCTGCGCCGCGCACTTGGCGTGCGTGGGGGTGGCCGGTCGGGTGTGTTTGGCAGGGGCCGAGTGTTGGGCGGGGCGGTTGCCGTCCGCTGCGTGCCCCGGGCTACCACGCCGGGTCGTTGACCTTGAGCTTTTCTCCGGTGTTGGAGACGAAGACGACCAGGAGCCTGGCCTGTTTGGTCCGGCTGGTGTTCTCGGTGAGGAGGTGGTGCGCACCCGGCGGCTCGACCCAGTTGTCGCCCTGGTCGTAGGTACTCACCGGCTTGCCTGCGAGCTGGCTGCGCACGGTGCCTTCCAGGACGTAGGCGTAGACGAACGCCTGGCCGTGCCGGTGCGGCATCGCGCGTGTGTTGGGCGGGAAGTCGACGATCACCGAGATGAACGTCTTGCCCTTCACATTCGGAAGGGCCTGCTGGAGCAGCCGCTTGAGGGTTTCGGCGGGGCGTGTCGATGCCATGGCCGCAGGTGATGCCACGGCGGTGGCCGGCCGCGTGGCGTGGGCGGGCTGGTTGGAGGTCGAGCAGGCCGTGGCCGCCGTCAGCGTGGCGCCGGCCAGGAGGCCGGCGGCGATCCGCATTCCGATCACGATGGGTCTCCTGATTCAGCCTTCCGTTGCCTGCCGTGACGCGGATGATCGTCTTGCCTGGGGTGCGCTTGCCGGGGGCGAAGGCGGAGGGCGCTTCGGCGAGCGGCCGCACAGCACCGACGAACGGCTTGAGCCGGCCGTCTCTCAGCCGCGCTGCGAGATCGGTGAGTCACGGTCTCGCACAGTGATGGCTTGCATACAGGTCCTTACTACGGAGGGGCGACCCGAGCGCACAGCGCTCGCGCGCAGGGCTCATAGCGGCTGCAGGTGGATGTATGCCGTGCCGCATGATCGATCTCACCTGCTCTGGCGTCTTCCTTCGTCGCCCGTTGTGCGTTCTCACCAGGGAGACGAGGTGACCCCCACGTGTGTGACAGCTCAGACGTGCACGAGTTTGTCGGGATTGAGGACCCTGCGGTACGCGGTGATCAGATCGCCTGTGATCTGGACCGTGTCGACGGAGTAGACCCGGCCTTCCCGGTGGAAAACGAACGCGAGCTCGCCGCCGACCTCGGCGAAATCGATGCGGTCCGGGTGCCACTGGCGCCCCGTACGCACCATGACCTCGGCGACGCGCTCGCCGCCGTGAATGAGCTTGCGTGCCGCCAAGGCCTTGCCGCCGCCGTCGGTGACGTAGACGGCGTCTGGGTGGAGGAGCCTGACCAGGCCGGCCAGGTCCCCGGCCTCGTAGGCGGCGCGGAAGACCGTGAGGACCCGTTCGCGCTCCGCCTTCGACGCCTGCGGCGTGGACTGCTTTGTCTTGGCCACCCGCCGTCGTGCCCGCGAGGCGAGCTGCCGGGCACCCGGCACGGAGACGTCCAGCACTTCGGCGATCCGGCCGAACTCCAGGCCGAAGACATCGTGCAGGACGAAGGCCACCCGCTCCGGCGGGCTCAGCTCTTCCATGATCAGGAGCATCGCCGAGCTGACGGACTCGTCGACGAGTACCGGCTGCGACGCGTCCGGCCCTGTCAGCAGCGGCTCCGGCAGCCACGGCCCGACATAGGTCTCCCGGCGGAAGCGGGCGCTCTTGAGAATGTCGTACGCTCGTCGCGCGGCCACCGTCACCAGCCAGGCCCGCAGATCATCGACGTCCTGCAGATCCGCTCCGGCCGCCCGCAGCCACACGTCCTGGGTGACATCCTCGGCATCAGCCACAGTCCCCAGCAGTCGGTAGGCCACACCGAAGACCGCGGGCCGGTGCCTCTCCCATTCGGCTCCGAGCGGGTCCTCCTGCTTACACCGTCCGGGCCCATGCCCGTCACCCATACAGATCGCAACCTTCCTCCAGCTTGCGGATGTAGCGCAGCTATTTCGATCTCAGGATCTTCGAAGACAGCTCCGCAGAAGCGAGCCGACCCGCTCCGACACGACAGCCGTAAGTCCTGATCAAGCTGCTTTGGGGATGGTGCCGACGTAGGGCGTGCGGCGCGCTCAGCAGCGGGACCGTTCGCTGCGAGGTCCGCTTTCCCAGCCCGCGCGTATCGGATCGCCGGTGGGCCTGTGAGCACGTGATCGTCCGGCGCGCAGGGCCGCACCCAAGGACAGCGCCCCGACGAAGCCGACGTACAGATAGCCCGTGGTCTCCAGCCCCCATGAGGGCGCCGCGAGCCCGGCCGCGAGGGCCGGAAGACTCAACGCCGCATAGCTGATCACGTAGACGGCCGAGAAGACCTCCGACCGCGACTTCACGGTGGTGACCGCGCTGATGGCGCGGAGGTTGCCGTTGAACGTCAGGCCGACGCCCAGCCCCGCGACGACCGATCCGCCCGCGTATACGGCCGGCGAAGCAACAGCGATGGCCACCGCCAGCCCGGACGCACCCAGAGTCAGGAGAACCGCCCCCAGCAAGGTGGCGAGCCGAGCCGCATGCCGAACGGACCACAACCCGCCCACGCTGTTGGCCACAAACAGCGCCGCGATGCTGAGCCCGCCCGCAGCGCCGGACCGCACATGCAGGACATTGCTCACCAGGGACGGAGTGAGCGCGAGGAACAGGCCCGTGACGGACCACCCCGCGACGAGGGCGGGAACGGAGGCGAAGAACTCCGGCCGGGCTTCCCGAGGAACCCGGACTCTGGGTCGCAACGACGCCAGTCCCACCGCTCGCGGGACGAGTGTCTCAGGGATCGTGAGGACGACCGCGGCCAGAACGACGAAGGTCAGCGTCAGAACGGGAAAGACATACGCATCGGGGCGTGAGGTCGACTGAACCAGCAGCCCCACCACACCGGCGCCGGTGGCCATGCCGATACTCGTGCCCACCGCTGTTGTCGTGGGCCCCAGATGCGGACGTCTCTTGGGTGAGAGCTCGACCAGTCCGGCGGCAAGAGTGCCCGTGGCCGTCCCCGTGGCGATGCCCTGCACCACCCGGGCGATCAGGAGGGAGACGACGCCGTCGGCCGTCCAGAAGATCGCCGTGCTGGTCGCCGCCACCAGAAGGGCGGCGACCAGCACCGGGCGGCGACCCAGCTGGTCACTCAGCGATCCGACCATCAGCAGGGCGCCGAGCAGACCCACGACATACACGGCGAAGATCACTGTCAGCATCGTGACCGACAGGCCCCAACGCTCCCGGTACAGCGGGTAGATTGGTGACGGTGCGCTTGCCGTGGCCATCATCACCACATTGGCGCAGGCCAGCACGGCGAAGGCCGCACCTCGCCCGAGACGACGCCCCTCGCGAGGGCCACTCACACGTTTCATCACGTTGCCTTTTACGGCGCCTTGATCAGCTCGGCCAGGGAGCGCCCATGATGCGCTCGACCGTGGTTGTGCGCTGGAAGCCGGGAATGAAATGCTCCAGCACATCCGAATTCACGGTTCCGTTCGTGGTCTCCGGGCGGTGCTTGAGTCCCTCGACGAAGGCCTGCAAAAACTCGTTCTTGAAGTCACCCCGCGGATGAACGGCGGTGATCTCGTCCACCTGGCTGCGATCCAGCTCATCCAGGCCCAGGCCGAGCACGTCGGTCAGAACCCCCAGATTCGTGATGGCGATCTCCGGGCCCATCCGCCCGGGAATTCCCGGGGTCGTGTGCAGCGCGATCGCCGTCCACGCCACGTCGGCGGCCGTGGCCGGGAAACCGCGGTCGAGCATGAACTTGCGTGCGTGGTCGGCTCCATCGACCTCGAAGCGCTGCTCAACGTCGGAAAACGGCGTCAAGAGGCCGGTGTCGTGAAACATGGCGCACAGGTAGAGAAGCTCCGGGTCGGGCTCCAGGCCGAGCCTGTGAGCATGCATGGCGCCGAAGACGAAAACGCGCCGGGAGTGGTGGTAGATGAGGGGGCTGGTCATCTCCTGCATGAGGCGGGTGGCCTCGGCGACCGCCGCCGTTTCAGGAATCTCTACCCCCGCGATGATCTCGCTCATGACCTCTGCTCCTTCCGATATCGGTGTGTTACGAATGGACGGTGCGTCCGTCTTCCACACTGCCAACCACCCGGCGTCCGGCGCTCCCTCGGTCCGGCCAGGAGTCACCTGAATCCGGACAGGCGGGCAGCGGGGTTGTGGGCTCCGCCACGCATCGGGTTGCGATCCTCGTCTATGACGGGGTCAAACTCCTGGACGTCGTCGGCCCCGCGGAGGTATTCGGGGAAGCGAACCGGCTCGGTGCCGACTACAAGATCGTGCTGGTGTCACCGACCGGTGCCGATGTCACCTCGTCCATCGGGATCCGGATCGCGGTCGACGCCGCCGCCACGGAGTCTGCCCCTGACACGTTCCTGGTGGCCGGCGCAGACCTCTACCCGCGCACACCTGTGCCCCGTGATCTGATCGAGGCCACGCGAACGCTGGCGGGCCGGGCCGGCCGGGTCGCGTCCATCTGCACCGGAGCATTCATCCTCGGCGCCGCCGGCCTCCTGGACGGCAAGCGCGCCACCACGCACTGGAAGGTCGCGCACGAGCTCGCCGCCCGCTGCCGGGCCAGCCGCGTCGAACCCGACGCGATCTACGTCCGTGACGGCACCATCTACACCTCGGCGGGTGTGACCGCCGGAATCGACCTGGCACTGGCACTCGTTGAGGAGGATCACGGCCCTGATCTGACCCGCGACGTCGCCCGCGCCCTGGTGGTCTATTTGCAGCGTTCGGGCGGCCAGTCACAGTTCTCCGCGCCGCTGCAAGGACCGCCGCCCCGATCTCCGGCCCTCCGCAGAATCACCGACTTGATCACGGCGAATCCCGGGGGAAACCACTCACTCGGCGAACTAGCCAAGCACCTCAATGTGAGCCCTCGACATCTCACGCGGCTCTTTCGCGACGAGCTGTCCACCACGCCGGCCCGGTACGTGGAGATGATCCGCTTCGACATGGCCAAAGCTCTACTCGACCAAGGGCATACCGCGACGCAGACGGCATCCCTTGCCGGATTCCCGAATTACGAAAGTATGCGGAGAGTTTTCGTGAGGAAATTGTCGCTCAGCCCCGCCGCCTATCAGCGCCGCTTCAGCACAGCGCGCCCAGCCAACGCGAAGGAGCGGTAAGGCGAAGTTGTCGCTGCACGGACACCAATGCGTCACAGGCGGTTGCGCTGCCCGGGTGCGATTTTGTTCCACACGCAGGTTCGTCCACCACATCCGCGACACCTCGCGACAGCACAGCCTTCCCAGGCGCGCTCACAGAACCTGCACGGCCAGCCGGACGCCCTGGCCGCCCAGCTCGTCGACCAGCAGGCCTACCTCAGGCTCGCCGAGAACCTGGAGGGCTTCCTGGCCCGGCTGCGTGAGAGCGCCCGGACCACCTCGGTCCTCGAACGTCAGCGCGTCCTGCGCGCGGTGGTCAAGGAAGTCCGTATCGGCGCCGACAAGTTCACCGTCAGGCACTCGATCCCGTCCACCAGTTCCGACCCGACCCCGGGTTACCCATTGCGATGCGGTCGTGCACGTCACCGAGGCGTGCGAAACGTGCCGGCCGCACAGCATCGTCGATGTCGCGGCCGGCGCGGCCACCCTTGCCGATGTCGAGACGTACCCTCCCGGCACCACTGACCTCGCCGAGGCCGGGCGGCATCATCCGATCAGGATTCTTGTTCGAATCCCGAGCCCGCTGATCGGTATGCATACAGCTTCTCAGCGAGCCGGTGGGGTGAGGGTGGTGCGGTCGAACGGGCCACCATGTGAGGCGGCGTACGTGACGGCGTCGTTGACGGCGCTGAGGCCGAACGACCGGACCCGTTCGGGGGCGAGGTCCAGGGTGCCCGAAGCGAGGAGCCGGATGATGCCGACGATCGCTGTACGCGGGTACATCCACTGGCCGCGCACGGTGATCGAGTTGCGCATGATCCATGGGTACGGGAGTGCGAGGTCGTCGCCACCGAGCATGCCGACGCCGCCCATGAGAACGACGCGGCCGTATTCGCGCACGGTCATGGCTGCCATGCGCGCTGCCGAGCTGGGTGCGCTCGGCGGTAGCAGGTCGATCACCATGTCGATCGGGCCGTCGGCCGCCGCGGACATCGCCGCGCGGTCGCCGGCCTCGTCCCCGGTGAGAGGGACCGGGCGCACGAGCGGACCGAACCGGTCGGCGAGGAGGTCGAGCGCGGCCTGGTTGCGGCCTGGGGCGACCACGCGGCCCGCCCCCATGGCGAGCGCGACCGCGACCGCACTGCTGCCGAGATTGCCGGTGGCCCCATTGACGAGCAGCGTCTCACCGGCTGCGAGCCCGCCGGCCAGCAGCCCGCCGTAAGGGATGACGTGCACGCCGAGTGCGGCCCAGCGGGCCGGGTCGTCCCCCGCCGCTGCGGGGAGCGGGAAGACGTTCTCCGTCGGGACCCGCATGAGCTCGGCGTACGATCCGTCATGCAGGTACCGGGCGAGGCGCGCGCCGCCCTCGCCGCGGGAGCTCCAGCCCTGGAGCGTGATGTCGGGCGTCAGGGCGTCGTCCCGCGAGCGCACCGTCGAGTCGCACCACACCAGGTCGCCGGGGCGCAGCCGGGTGGCGTCCGGGCCCACGTGGACGACCCGTCCCACGCCGCCGATCCCGGGCACGACGGGCGGGACCAGGGGGTAGGTCCGCTCGCCGCTGAAGACCTCGGCCGCGTAGGGCGCCACGCTGGCGGCGAGGACCTCGACCACCACCTCGCCGCCGCCAGCCTCGGGGTCGGGTACCTCCCGCACCGTGAGCGGGGCACCGAACTGCGTCAGAACTGCTGCTCGCACGTGATGACCTCCGTGTTCGTCCGTGTTCGTCGGGATCGACACTAGGAACCCGACGGGCATGCGGGAAGCGACGATCAAGCACCTGTGGTATGCGTACACCGCATGGACATCTCCAGCACAGGCCTACGGGTCCTGCGGCAGATCGCCGAGTCCGGCAGCTTCACCGCAGCAGCCACCCGGCTCGGCTACACCCAGTCGGCGGTCTCACGCCAGGCCGCCTCCCTCGAACGAAGCGCGGGCACTGCCCTGTTCGAACGCCGCCCCGACGGAGTGCGGCTCACCCCCGCGGGTCTGACTCTGTTGCGCCACGCTCGCACGATCCTGGACTGTTTGACGGCGGCCGAGCGTGACCTCACCGGCACCGCCTCGCGTACCGAACTGGTGCGGCTCGGGCTGTTCCTGAGCGCGGGCGCGGCCATCCTGCCTCTCTCACTCACCCGCCTCGCGGCGACCGACCCGCAGATCACGGTCACGACCACCGAGGGCACCACACCCTCCCTGATCCGGGCACTGCGCGCGGGCTCGATCGACCTCGCCGTGCTGACGTCCCGCCCGCCCCACCGGCCTTTGGACGGCGAGTCGCCGCGCCTGCACGTCGAGACCGTTGCGGACACCGAACTGGTCGTGGCGGTGCCTTCGACCGGAGAGTTCGCCGGCCGCACCGCGGTGCACGTCGACGAACTGGTCGACGCCCTGTGGATCGCCGCCCCGGCGTCGAACGCCGAGCCACTGCTCGGGGTCTGGCCCGGCCTGCCCGGACGGCCGGACATCGTCCACTGCGCGCGCGACTGGCTGACGAAGCTTCAGCTGGTCGCCGGCGGCTTCGGGGTGACAACGGTGCCCTCACGGCTCTCGCCGGTGCTGCCGCCTGGGGTGAGCCTGCTGCACGTCAAAGGCGCACCTCCCGAGATCCGCCGGGTTCTCGTGGCGCGACTCCCCGGCCACGCCACCCCGGCGATCACGGCCGTCACCCGAGCAATTGCCTCGACCACCTGATACGTGCCGCCGAGACCGTCAGATTCGGTGCCGTAGCCTGCCGAGGGCGCACACCATCACGTGTACCTCGGCATTGACCAGGGCCCTTTCAGCAGGAGCACCCCGCTGCTGCCCGCGCAAGTACCCCGGTGACGTCAGAACTCGGGCTCGGGCACAGATTTCGAGGACCGGTTACGGTGCGTGTTGGCCACTGGTACCCGGCAGTGGTGCACTGATGGCCAGATCCGGCGAGGCCAGTAACTTTCCCGTGCAGCAGATGTGCACCTGGGCGGGAGTATCCACGTCGGGCTTCTACCACTGGAGATCGAGGCTATTGTCGGCCACCGCGAAGCGCGGTGCGGAACTGAGGGCTGTCATCCTCCAAGTCTTCTCCGACTCTCAGGAGACCTACGGCTACCGGCGTGTTCACGCCGCGCTCCAGCGGATGAACGTGCAGGCCGGAGCGGAACTGGTCCGCGCGCTGATGCGCGAGGTTCGGGTTCACCGCGGCGCCCGGCACCACCGACGACGCCCGGATCCGCGACATCACCCAGGCCCTGCCGCCCGTCTACGCCGACCGCGCCCGACCCCGTTCAGTCTCTGTGGCGGTGACGACGGCCGGATCGGAGCAGCGCACGAGCGGGGCGGCTGCAAGACCAGGTAAGCGGCCCTCCGCACGTCGGCCGCGGTCTGCTTGCTGGCCGCCCGTTCTCCTCAGCAGCTCAGCCGCGCCCCCGAAGCCCACCCTCCGCGCTGCACGGTCGCAGGCGGCGCCGTCGGCGAAGGCGAGCGCCGTCAACACGAGCGTCCGGCCGCGCCCGGCCGACCCTTCCCACAGCAGACGGTTGGCGGCGACCGCGGAACCTGATGCCATTGCTCCCAGTAGGGCAGAAGTCGGCATGGCCGCCGGTACGCGCCAAGCGGCAGCTGACTGGCCGCGATGGCGACGTGCACCGGGGGGCTGCAGAGGTTATTCCGTCATGCCGTCACCCGTGCCTGGAAAGGAATCCGGGTGACTCCTCGCATCCGCAGGATGCTCCCGCTCGCGGGGTCCTGCGGTGCGTCGGGGGAGAGGGTCTGGTCGACGTCGGTCCGGGCGGCGGTGAGCGCGGCGAGGGCCGGAGCGGTGAGGCCGGCGGCCAGCGCGCCGCGCAGCAGGTTGCGGCGCTTCATCGGATCATCTTCTCCATGGCGGGACTCCGTGCTGAGAACGGCGGTGTCTTCCCAGGGTTGCGCAGCAAGTCCCAGGAGGGCACGGGGAAAGCGCAGTCCGCCGGCGATTCGCTCGACAGTCGCGAGGGCGGTGACAGCTGTGGTGCCCCGGGCGATCTGGCTGACGCGCTCGGACTTGAGCGCGCAGGCTTCGGCGATCCGGTTGTAGGAGATCCCCGCGTCGTGGGCCATGGCGAAGACGAGGGTGAAGTCCCGCTCGCTCACGCGTCCCGCAACAGGAGATCGTGTGCTCGGCAACCATTCCGTCTGCCCGTTGGTCATGTGATCGGGGTTCATAGGGCCCTGACAGCAAAGAACAACCCTGGAATGGGGATGCATGACCCAGGCGGAGCACAGGGGACGGGTCGACGTGGCCACGAGGCGTGGGAACGAGGGGGCGGTCGCACCCAATGTGCCGCTCCTGCGGTCGGCGCCTGCGGGGCGGGTGATCGTGGCCAGGCCGGCCGTCCACAGGGACCGGCTCGCCGCGCTGGACGGCCTGCGGTTCCTGGCGGCGCTGGCGGTAGTGCTGTTCCACTTCGTCGGCCAGACCCCCTGGGCGATGATCACGATCTGGGGCCGCCCGTATCGGAGCACGTTCCCCGAGGCGCACGGGTACTTCGCCTACGGCCGGCTCGGCGTCGACCTGTTCTTCCTGATCAGCGGGTTCGTCATCTGCATGAGCGCGTGGGCGCGCACCCCGCGCGACTTCTTCATCTCGCGCGTCACCCGTCTGTACCCGATGTACTGGATCGCGATCGTGGTGTCGGCGTGCGTCATCTACCTGACCGACAGCCCGTTCGGGCACCCCAACCCGCGGCTGCTGTTCGCGAACTTCACGATGTTGCAGACCCCACTCGGCGTGGACAACCTGGACTCGGTCTACTGGACGCTCTGGCCGGAACTCTGCTTCTACCTCACCTTCGCGGTCGTGGTGTGGAAGGGGCTCACGTACCAACGGGTCGTGATTTTCTGCGGGTTGTGGACGGTCGCCGCGGTGCTGGCGCCCGGCGCCCAGATCCCGTTGCTCTCACTGATCGTCAACCCGACGTCCGCCCCGTACTTCATCGCGGGCATGGCCTTCTACCTCATGCACCGCTACCGGCCGACGCCACTGCTGTGGGGGATCGTCGCCATGTCGTGGCTGCTGGCTTTGCACTTCCTGCTGGCACCCGTCGGCGGCCGCAACAACTGGGACACCTGGGCGCCTTGGCGCGGCTGGCTGATCGTGGTGACCACGGTGTTCTTCCTGCTGATCGCCGCCATCGCACTCGGCTGGACCCGCTGGATCCGCTGGCGCGGCCTGACCGTCGCCGGCACCATGACCTTCCCGCTGTATCTGCTGCACGACACCGTCGGCATGACCATCGCGCACTACTACGGCGACCGGGTCGCCCCCTGGGCCCTGGTCGGGGTCACGGTGAGCGCGTTGATCGTCCTGGCGTACCTCGTGCACCGGTTCGTCGAGCGGCCGATCGCACAGGCCATGCGGCGCTGGCTGAACACCGCGGCGTTCGGTCTGCAGCCGCCGACGCCGCGCCGCTGAACAGACGGTGCCCCGTCCTGCCCGCTGCCTGAAACGGTGAACGCGGAGCGGCTGCGGGTGCCGATTAATTACCCGGCCTGGTCAAGCGACATGTCGGTACTCGTGAAGGGTTCCGCCGAGGCGGTCTCGGCGGTGGACCTCCAGGTGGCTGATGTGTCCTGGCGCGCTGATCGGCTCGGGTATCGGGCGGAGCGGCGTACTCCAACGTTCTGTGCGGTCGATGCTCGTTGTAGAAGGTCTCGAACTCGCGGAGCGCGTGGAGAAGGTGGCTCTGGTTCCAGATCAGCGTTCGGTCCAGGAGTTCGCGTCGGCAGGTCTGAATCCAGCGCTCCATGATGGAGTTCATCCGCGGTATCCGTACGCCGCTTCTGATGATCCTGAGTCCGGCGTCGGCGAGCATGGCGTCGAAGGCCTGCGTGAACTTGGAGTCGCGGTCGCGGATCAAGAACCTGGGTCTGCTGCCCGCGTCCTCGAGGTCCATGAGGAGATTGCGTCCGACCTGCACGACCCACTGCGCGGTGGGGTGCGTGGTCACGCCCAGGACCCGGATGCGCCGGGTGGAGTGCTCGATGACGGCAAAGACGTACAGGCGTGCCCCGGTGTCCTGACCTGCTGTTTCGTATTCTGGTCCTAGACTAGCTGACCTGCTGCAATGCCCAGTAGTGCGGCTCGATGGGGACCTTCCTCACCATAATTCGACCGGTTACGTCGGGACTGTCCACCAGCTTCCCCCACGAGTTGGATTGGTCGCCGGGGGTGTGCTCGATGTCGGCCCACACCACACTGCCGGGCCCAGCGGAGCCGTAGGAGACGGTCCACTCGGCGTACTTGTCAGCGCAATCGTTGACCATCACTCTGTAGTCCGTCGTCAACTTCAGGCAGGTGCGCGGGTTGGAACCCGGCGTGGAGACTTCCATCGTTCCGTTGGGGCGTTGCCGTACCTGCCAGTTCGCCGAGGTGGACCCGTTGTCCGTGCAGGCGCCCAGCGACACCATGCCGATACTCGCGTGCGTTTTGGGCCAGACCAGACACTTGCCGTCGCTGAGAGCCGCGAACCGGTAGACCCCGTCGACGAGCGGGGCGGCGTAGGCGGGTTGCGCGAGTGCGGCAGTGGCCGCAACCGCGGCGGCCATGACAGCGATGACGCGTGAATGCATGGGATGGGACTCCTCGAACAGCCGTGGTCGAGCCGATCGCACCGCACAGACGCTGTCGCTGCACATTCCGCCGAAGACAGCGGCGGCACCGATCCTGGAACACCGGCCCGCCCGGTAGCGGCCTGCGGTGGCCGCTGTCACTCGCCTGGCTGAGCCGCATCACCCGATGGCGTGGCGGCTCGGGGCTGTGGCCTCGCCGATGAGAACCCCATGAACAGCGGGGACGGATGTCGGGGCGATGTGCCGGGTTCGGCCGACTGCTCGCGCTCGTAGACGGCGCGGGCCTCGTTCACGGCGCCCTGCCAGCTGCGGTCGATACCGCCGGCGGTGAGTCAGCCGCTACGCAGCCGCGCGTTGTCCGTCGGTTCGGTAGGTTCCCCGTGTCAGCATTCCGGTAGGCGTCCTGCCACGCACAGCACAGGGCGCTCCTGCCGTGCGCGGCCGCCCGCCCCCCGCTCCGTGACGGCTGCGCACGGCGTCCCGCTCACCGAGCCCCGCTGGCGCCGAGGATGCGCCCGGCCTCGATCCGATATCTCCAACCTTGACCGGGTCGACGGGGCCACCGATGTCCCGGTTGGCGGCAGTATGTACGTGGGTGAGGGCCGGAGACCGGGCGGGGCTCGGGCCCTCACAGGATCGCGTGCCTATCCGTGGGGCGTGCGATGTCGTGTCAACGATTCGGTGCGGGTGGTGTGAGCGGGCGCTGTCGCTGATCCGTCAGGCAGCCCATGCCAGTCCGAGGCTGGCCAACGCGGCGAGCTTGTCGGCGGTCAACTTCCCGCGTCTGCTCTTGGTGTTGGAGAGGAACACGCCGAGTCGGACCTGGGTCCCGTCCGGCAGCGTCTCGACGTGGCTTCTGGGGACGGTCACGGTGCCCTCGCGGGCCTTGTACTGCGCGAGGGCCGCAATGCCCCGCTCGAAGGCGCTCAGGGGCGTCGTGGAGGGCTTCGCGGGTGCTTCCGGCTGGGGTGCCGGCGGCACGATGCCGAGTTGTTCGAGGCGTTTGCGCTGCCCGTCCGCCAGGGCCTGCCAGACGTCCGCTTTCCGCTGCCGGGCGAGCCACTTTCCGATGTCCATGCCGTGGATGGTGAAGCCGGGCAGGACGTCGGCCTGGCCGTCTTCGTCGCGTACCAGTTCGTGTAGTGCGGCGTAGTGCCGTTGCCAGTCCGCCGGCCACGACGGGTTCCAGTCTGCGTCGATGGCCTCCAGCGCCGCTTCCCACTCGGGGCGTTCGGCCAGCGCACCCGGCCGCCGCAAATTCGAAAGCCACTGTCCTACGGGCCGGTCCAGCATCGTCGCGGAGCGGGGTGCGCAGAGTGTCCAGTGTTGGTTGTGGTACGCCTTCGCGGCTTCCAGGTTCTCCTGGAACCGTTCATCGGCGAGGCTCCAGACCATGCCGACTTTCTCCAGCCGCTGCGCCCGTAGCCCGGTCATCTGTCCGGCGCCGTAGGCCCGTCGTTGTTCTGCGACCCACTGTCCGAGAGGGTACGCGCCCTCCCGGTGTCCGTAGGGAACTCGGGCGTGTGCTTCACGTTCGGTGAACTTTTTGAGTGAAGTCCAGCCGCGGGCCCAGTCTTGCTTCTCGGTGTCGATCACGTTGAAGGAGACCCAGTCTGCGACCATCACGGGGTCCCTGGGGGCCGCGAACCGCAGCAGCAGCCGGGATTCTTCCTCGCCTTCCTCAGGTGCCGCGCCGATGTACTCGGACGGCTGGGCGACGTCCTTCTGGGGCTCCTGCGGGATGGCGAGCAGTTCCACGGCCTCTTCATCGTGAGCCCGCAGCCCTTCAAGAACCTTGACCAATGGGCGGTAAGAGCCGGAGGTGAACATGTCCTCGGGCTTTTCCCCGGGCTGGAGAAATACCGGCACAATCAAAGAGGCGAGCTTCCCCTGTCCTGGCTTTTGCCGGAGCGCGCGGCCGATGGCTTGGACGATGTCGTGGGGTGCGCCCTTGGGGTCGAGGAGGGCGACGGAGTCCACGGCGCGGATGTCGACGCCCTCGCCCAGGACGCGGCAGTTGGAGAGGATCGCACGCCGGGCGGTGGTGCCGAACGAGCCGAGGACGCCCCGCCGGTGTGCGGGTACGTGTTCGCCGCACAGCCAGTCCGCCCAGATCCGAGCGGGGTACGTCTCCGGCTGGTCCGCGTGCAGTTTGGCCGCGACGCGTTCCAGGCCCTCCGCGTAGGCCTGTGCCTCTATGGTCCGGTGGTGGAAGGTGATGCAGGTCTGGAGCCCGTGCTGGCTCATGGTGTGCAGGAGCGCGGCCTGCAAGGCTCCGAGGCGTTGCCCGCGTACTTCTTCGGTGTGCCGGTCCTCGCCCATCAGCCGTTCCGGGGTGACGAGGGGGTCTTGGAGCTCCAGGACGATGATCTGGTACCGGGCAAGCAGCCCGCGGGACACGGCCGATGCGAGCGACAGTTTGTACAGGACGGGCCCGAAGACGTTCTCGTCGTCCATGGAAGCCGCCATCTCCCGCGGTAGCGGATCGCGCACTCCCTCGGCAACCTCCCGGTTGAGCCGCTCCTGCCAGATCCGCGGCGTCGCCGTCAGGTACAGCCGCCGGTGTGCCGGGATGACGCTCTGGTCATGGATGTCCGCCCACGCCTTGCCCATCGACCCAGAAGTCCGGTGCGCCTCATCCACCACCGCGAGGTCCACCGGCGCCAACTGCTGCCCGTAGACGCCCTCGAACGCCTCCGCCAGGACACCGAGGCTGGCGTACGTCGCGTAGATGGTCACCGGTCCGGAGCCGTGCCACAGCGCCAGCTGCACAGGGTTCGTGGTGGAGCGCACCCGAAGCCCCGCAGCTCCGGATCGTCCTGGAGCGAACACACCGCAACCGCCGGCCCCGTGTGCCCGGCCGCGTGCCACGCCTGCACCGTCTGGGACAGAAGGTCCAGTGTCGGCACCAGGACGAGAACGCGGCCCTTGGGCACAAGCCGCTTTGCCGACGCGGCAGCAATGATGGTCTTTCCCGTGCCGCACGCGGCGTGCACCTGCCCGCGCAGGCCATTGGAGGGAATGCCGCCCGGCGGGATGTCGAGTCCGCGCACAATGGCGGCAACGGCCTCGATCTGGTGGTCACGCAGTTTCAAGGCCATTCCCGTGTGCTCCTTTTCGCGGAATGTTGGCGCGCAACAAGAAAGGGAAGTCCGGAGCGGAGAAGGGTTCCGGGGTGATGCTGTCTGATCCCAGATTCTACACAGTACATCACCATGATGCATCACTCTCACATTAAGCTCCGACCCCAGGGTGACACGTGACCGATTCTCGCCCTGTCGCGTTCGTTTGGTGTGCATGCTGACGGAGTGTCATCGGACTGCTCGACTTTTTCGACGGGCACTTGAGGGTGGGGGAGGGGTTCGGGTGGAGCGCAGCGGAGCCCGTCACCGCGGTGGGCCGGCACCCGTCAGACTGACGTTCCGTCACATCGGTTGTGGGGGTGGTAGCTTGGGATCCCTAGTCGCTACACAGACCCCAGCGTTGATGCACCACCCCTTGTAGCCAGCCCCAGGAGGCCCGCTTGCGGGACTCCCTCAATTCGCGCTTGCGCGAATTGACATTCCATCAGAATTCCGTTTACGGAATTCTATTCCCGCGTTTACGCGGGAATTCCAAATTGCGCTTGCGCAATTCGGACTCTATGCCCCGGCTTGCGGCAGTGGCCCGCTCCGGGCGGCCGTTGGTCGTCGTGGTGACCGACGGGCGGGCCACCGGTGGCCCTGAGCCCGTCGCGCTCGCCGAACGGGCGGCGCGGCTGTTCGCGGCCGACCAGGTCGCCTCCGTGGTCGTCGACTGCGAGGCGGGACCCCGTGCGGCTCGGACTCGCGGGGCGGCTCGCGGGCGAACTGGGCGGCACGGCGGTGACGTTGGACGAGTTGCGGGCCGACGCGATCGCCGGGCTCGTGCGCGATGTCCAGGGGACTTCGAGGAGGGCCGCGTAATGCCACAGGGGCAGCCGAGTGTCGTACCCGAGGACGGACTGACGACGCGTCAGCGCCGCAACCGGCCGCTGGTCGTGGTGCACACGGGGATCGGGAAGGGCAAGTCCACCGCCGCCTTCGGGCTGGCGCTGCGCAGGTGCTGATCGGGAGGA